>JABMOJ010000005.1 GCA_013204195.1 SAR86 cluster bacterium | reverse complement strand
TGAAGCCATTGCCAACCCTGCAGGCTTTAACATGCAGCTATCAAGACCGTTAGATTTCTATGCCGTGACCGACCATGCCATGTTCCTGGGCCTGGTAAAGGCCGCGGCGGAAACCTCTAGTGCGTTTTCGAAAAATCCGTTCTCAGAGCCCTATCATGGTTTAAATGCCCCTGAAAACATGGGCGATAATACATTGAGTATTTTGAAACGCCTGTCGACCTTTGGTTCGTTCCTGCAGTCGGCCGTCGGCCAAATCAGGTCTGGCGAATTGGACCGCAATGAAGTGCTCGACGTGGTTCGCAGTGCATGGCGTGATTCGATCGATGCAGCAGACCAGTTTTATGATCCAGGTAACTTCACGACCTTTGCCGCTTATGAATATACCTCTAGCACCGCTGACATGGGCAATCTGCACAGAAACGTTATCTTCAAGGGGACCGATCAATTGCCCCGCGAGCCTTTTTCGCGTTTCCACTCGGTCAATCCTGAAGACCTTTGGCAGTGGATGGACGAATTGCGTGCAAAGGGTGTCGAAAGCCTGGCGATACCACACAACTCCAATGGCTCCAACGGCCAAATGTTTAAGCTGGTGGATTGGGCTGGCAACCCCCTGGATGACGACTACGCAAAACAGCGTAGCCGCAACGAGCCGATCGTTGAAATCACCCAGATAAAAGGCACATCGGAAACTCACCCGGCTTTATCCTCCCGGGATGAATGGGCGAGTTTTGAAATCATGCCCTATCGCGTCGCCACCGGCGCCTTAAGCCAGATTGAGGGTTCCTATGTGCGTGACGCACTGCTCAAGGGTTTAACCCTCGAGCAAACAGGCATGACTAACCCTTATCAATTTGGCTTTATTGGCTCGAGCGATACTCACTCTGCCGCCAGTCAAAACAGCGAGTCAAACTTCGCGTCAAAGCTCGGCTTACTGTCAGGCACGCCAGAGCGACGCGGCTCTATACCTATCACCGGATTAGCAGGCGAGTTTGGTTATCGCGTGATGCAACTCAATTCGACACTGAACCCTTCACCGTTGGGTAGTTCGACTCGAGTTAACATTGAGGGTGATATCTACGCCGGTGGCTCGGCCCCCACATTTGGCGCGTCGGGCTTAGCGGCTGCCTGGGCAGAAGAGAATACACGAGAATCACTTTATAACGCCTTTCGCAGAAAAGAAGTGTTTGCAACATCGGGGCCGCGCATACAGGTGCGGTTTTTCGGCGGCTATGGCTTTGATGAGACCATGCTGAGTGCCGCCGACGGTGTTGAGCGGGCTTATGCAACGGGCGTCAGCATGGGGGGCACAATTGCCTCTAACGATACTGCGAGTGGCGATTCGGCGGCACAAACCGTCGCGCCAGCGTTTCTCATCATGGCCGCGGCAGACCTTGAAAGTGCGCCGTTGCAGCGCTTACAAATCGTCAAAGGTTGGGTGGATGCGAATGGCGCCTTTGAGGAGGTGATGGATGTTGCCTGTGCCGGTGGCGCAATCGTGAATGCAGCAACCAATCGCTGCCCAGACAACGGCGCAACCGTAGATATCAGCAATTGTTCTATTAACGCTGATACAGGCGCTGGACAATTATCGGCTTTATGGCGTGACCCAGCGTTTAAAGCCGAACAACGGGCTTTTTATTACGCCCGCGTGATAGAGAACCCAACCTGCCGATGGTCAACCTGGGATGCCAATCGCGCTGGTGTTGCGCCGCGCCCCGATCTTCCAGCGACCATCCAGGAACGTGCCTGGTCTTCGCCTATTCACTACCTACCAAACTAGGTCGGTGCAACAATGGTTAATGGGAAGCCCGCTCGCTGGCGCTGGGCGGCCAAGCTAAATAAACCGTGGCTGCACTTTATGGTGTTAGGCGCAGTGTTATTTCAGCTGCAGCCTGTGTTCTGGCCTGAACCCAAGACCGTGATTCCGCCTCTGAGTGAGGCGCGGATCAGCACCCTGCAAGAGCAGTGGCTCGCGAGCACAGGCCGACAACCGACTATCGAGCAGACCGCCAACTTTATCGCCTTAGCCCGTGATCGCGACATGCTGTTGCAACGCGCCCTGGAACTTAAATTTCACCTTCAAGACCCGGTTATCTACCAACGGTTGATCCGCAATATGAACTTCTTACAGCTAGGCGAAGGTCTACCTGAAGCTGAACTTTTCCACCAAGCACTATCGATGGGTTTACATCTCGACGACGAGGTCGTTAAACGACGACTGATTCAGCTTATGGAGCAACAGCTGTTAGCAGACAGTCCAGCCACTCAGCCTAGCGCGGCTGACATTGCGGCGGCATTTGCCACCAGACAGGCAGAACTGCGGCGCCCGCCCGTTTACTCCTTTGAACATCTATTCTTCACTTCAGACCAAGCGGCGGAAGCGGCGGCAATTTTCGCGACAATTGCTGCGCAGAAGCTTGATGTGCGATCTGCTCGACAGCTGGGTTCGCCGTTCATGCAGGGGCATCAATTTACGCGCCAGACACCCAATCAATTGGCGCGAAATTTTGGCAAAGGTTTTGTCATGGGTCTCGAGCAAGCAGTAAACCAATCTCGAATGACACAACCACAATGGCTGGGGCCGATAGCGTCAGCTTATGGTCTTCACTACCTTTGGCTTACGGAATTCGAGCCCCCTCACGCTGCTGAGCTGAGGGAAGTAGAGCGGCAGTTAATTATCGACCTTGAGTATGCGGCGGAAAACCGAGCATTACAGTGTGCCATCGCCATGCTACGCGAGCACTACGATATGCAGCAGCAAACCCTCAAGGGCAATGAACTGACGCCAACAGACGGCAATGACCCGCAGGCATGCCAATGATATTGCCGGGTCGAATCATCACTGCTGTGGTTCTGTTTGCCGCGCTTGTCTTACCGAACGTAGCGCAAGCCCACCGCTTCGCGCCCTCTCTATTGAAGATGGTCGAGACCGCGCAACACACCTACAACGTCGTGTGGAAAACCCCCACCGAGGCGACCAGTAATACGCCATTGCGGCCTATATGGCCTGCGACTTGCCTGATAACCAGCGAAAGTGCTGCTGTGCGCGAGGATACAGGTACTATAGCCACTTGGACATTAGGCTGCGATCAACTGGGCGATAGCGGGTTGGTTGGGCACTATCTAGGCGTTTCTGGATTGGCGGAGAATCAGACTGCGGCGATGATCATGCTCACCTTACGTGATGGCCGACACTATCAAAGCGTCGTGAACGCCGAAAAAACCCGGTTTTTGGTACCTGCTATCCCGAGCCAAACCAAGGTGATGACCGAATATCC
>JABMOJ010000091.1 GCA_013204195.1 SAR86 cluster bacterium | reverse complement strand
GTCGGGGTAAAATTTACATTGGCTTTACGCCACTTAATTTTCTTATTCAGCCCTGCTAACTTACCGGTTGCACTCGGATGCTTGCTGGGTTTAGCTGGGGGGGGTCGCAAGCCGGCCCAGGCGTTTATCAAAGGAAAGGATATATGAAACACGGACTACTGGTGCTATTGGCGTTGACCGTCTTGGTGGGCTGTGGGCCAACGAAGTCGACGAGCCAGACGTCTGACGGCGCGACGCTTTCCGAGTCTCAACGTCTCAATCAGTGGTTGGATGGTGAATTTGAGACTTATTTAGACTTTAGCCCCATGTCGAAGACGCGACTGGGTGATAAAAGCGATTATGACAAGTTAGATGACCCATCGGATGCAGCCGCAGATGCGCGCCTTGCTTGGCGCCGGGTGAGTGTTGCAAGCCTAAAAGCGGAGTTTGATCGTAACGCGCTGGAACCCGAAGCCAAACGCTCGTATGACCTGTGGGTGTTTATGTTAGATCGCGCTGAAGCCTCGTTACCCTATCGCCGCCATGAATATGTGTTTGGCCGAAACGGGCCGCACACCGGCCTGCCCAACGCCCTTATCAACTACCACAAGGTGGATAGCGCAAGCGATATGCAGGCTTATATTGCCAGGCTGAAAGCCTCGGCGGGTTATTTTGATGCCTATTTGAATCGCGCAAAGCTCGCGGCCGCAGCCGGTATTCGCGCGCCGTATTTTGATTATGACGTTGCGATGAGTCAGATTCAGCGGGTGACCCGCGGCGCGCCCTTTACGGGCGAGGGCACCTCGGCGCTATGGGCAGATATTACGGCTAAAGTCGATGCGTTGGTGTTGGCCGAGTCGATTACGACCGTTGAGGCCGAAGCGCTGAAAGCCGAGGCGAAAACAGCCATCCTTCAGTCGATGGAGCCTGCGTACGATCGCATCAATGCGTGGCTTGAAGCGGACCGTGATAGTGTGCCAGATACGGCAACCGGGGCTTGGGCATTGCCCGAGGGCGCGGCGTTTTATGCCTATCGTCTGAAGCAGATGACAACCCTACCGCTGACGGCCGAGGCCATTCACCAAACGGGGCTCGATGAGGTCACCCGAATTCAGGCAGAGATGAACGCGATTCGCAAGTCGGTGGGCTTTGAGGGCAGCCTGCAGGACTTTTTTACGCACCTGCGCACCAGTGACGAATTCTATTTTGAGAACACCGATGAAGGCCGGGAACGCTACTTACAGTTAGCCCGGGACTTTATCAGTGGCATCGAGGCCAAGCTGCCAGACTATTTCGGGATTCTGCCAAAGGGGCCACTTGAGGTGCGCCGAGTGGAAGCCTTTAGAGAGCAAGCCGGTGGTGCGGCACATTATATGCGGGGCACCAAAGACGGTAGTCGTCCGGGCGTATTCTATGCGCACTTAGCAGATATGCAGGCGATGTCGATTTTTCGGCTTGAAAATTTGGCTTACCACGAAGGCTTACCGGGTCATCATTTACAAATTGCGATTCAACAAGAGTTAGAAGGCTTGCCGCAGTTCAGAACCTATCATGGTTACACTGCGTTTAGCGAAGGCTGGGGTTTGTACTCAGAATGGCTTGGTAAGGAAATGGGGTTCTACCAAGACCCCTATAGGGACTTTGGCCGGTTAACCGGTGAGATCTGGCGGGCAATCCGCCTGGTCGTTGATACAGGTATTCACGCTAAGGGTTGGACGGAAGCCGAAGCCATTGACTACGCGCTCACTAATTCACCGCGGCCAGCGCCGACGGTCAAGTCTGAGATTCGACGCTATTTCAACATGCCAGGCCAAGCAACCGCCTATAAAGTGGGTATGCTGGAAATTCAGAGGATCCGAGGCAAAGCCGAAGCGGCCTTAAAAGACCGGTTCGATATTCGTGATTTCCACGATCAGATCTTGGGTAGTGGACCCTTGCCGATGCCTGTGCTCGAGCAGAAGATTGACGAATGGATTGCAGCGAGTTTATAGCGCGTTGCTTAAGTAGGCGGCGACTCATTGTATTTACGAGGCCAGATTAAATGTCACTGAAGATGACCTAGGCGTAACCTTTAGCACCCGCTCAGCTTTTTCGGTAAATGCTGGCTGCTTGGTAGCGTGTTGGTCATCCGCGATCTTTAGCAGGGCGTGGCGGTATAATACAGGAACAAGCCGGCTCAAGGTTATTTCTACAACGCGGCCAACAACGACACTAACCGAAAACGAGGCAACATCGTGACAGAGAACAATACATCGCACGCTCTTAAATTTATCTCGCTAGACGAGGCCGCAGCCATGACCCAGGGAACGCGCATCACGTTCATTCCTGGCATCCAAGCGTTGTATTCCGAGGCGCTCAAAAATATCTGTTACGCCAAGGGCATACCGGTTATTCGAGCCTTGCATCCGATGATGGGTGTTGACAAAGAAACCGGTGAAGATCGGCAAGCGCGCTTGTTTGAACTCACCAGCCAAACCGGCTTGCCCACGATGTTTTTTGATGATGAGCGGCCGCGGAATGTTTGGACCGAGCAACTGGCGCTTGCTGAAAGTATCGGCAGCCCCAGCAGCCCAGCGTTGATTCCCGAAGATTATAAGCACCGAGTTGAAATGTTTGGGTTGTGCGCCATAACCCTGGCCGAAGATGGTCTGGTTTGGAATATGCGGATCTTGAATGATGGTGCTTTAAGCCGAAAGTATGGATACAACGCGCGTACTAGCGCGGCTGCACCTGAAAAAATAGTTGAGATTATTTCGGTAATCGATGCCTGTCTCGATCAACAGGCGCAACGTGGATCTCAATACTTGGTTGGTGATGCCGTAACGGCTGCCGATATCTACTGGGCAACAATGAGTATGTGCGTTACCGCGACACCACCGGATATCATGCCGGTGACGCAGCAAAATCAGGGAATGCTAAAGTTCTTCGCGTCAAATTCGAAACGGCCAGAGATCGCGAAAGCACTCTCAACCCGGATAATTGATCATCAACGCTACATTTTAACGACCTATTGTGAGACGCCCGCCGTTTTAGGCGGCGATCTGCTGTAGATCAAGCAATCAACGCGCATATAGTGACACCGCTGCTGCACACGACCTTTTTGTTTCGAGCGATTTTGGTAGCGGATCAACGCCTCTGAACCGCTGTCTGTGACGCAGCTCGATCCGAGGCCGATCAAACTGAAGCCTTAGTTTGTGCAGACATTCGGCCGTTTTTTTTGACTGACGCACCGACTATTCGAAACCCCAGCTCGGGCATATGGCACCGCGTGCCATATGCCCTGTACGAAATAGTCGAGCTTGCTTGGAAGGCGAGGCTAAATGGGGTGGACGATGGGGCTTGACCGGGGCGCGTAGCCCCACGACCGCCGGAATCACAATCCGCCCCTAGCAACCGTATTCATTGGGATGCAGGCGATAAAATGTAATATAAATCGGCAAAAAGGGCCTTGTAGCGCACGGTATATTAGATTCCGCAACCACCCTCGCCGGCCGGTAACGATCGCCCCAAAATATGTCCTCCTGACTCAAAGCCACGGTACTGTGGCGACGTCCCAACACGGGCATACTTGAGGCATTAGGCTCGCTCACTGAGAAAACTTTCGAGATCCAGCACCGCGCCGATCAGCATTAATCAGACACATCAACTCAGGTGGTGAAGCTCAAGCCCCAGGTTAACACCCCACCTGTTCTCGTCAGTCTGAGATGTTCGGGGCTCAGCGACGCACTGGCTATAAACTTACAATCACGAACGGCCGAACATGGCCCTGAGCGGTAAAACCCCCAAACAGAAGTTGGCCATGATGGCGGCCTGACTTCTTCTTTTGCGGCACGTAAAGACTGGGGGGGATTACCTCATGCTCGCGATCAAGCCAAATCGCTTGCAATGGGCCTAAAGTTCCAGGATTAAATCTCCGTATTCCGGATTCCAATCAGGCGAGTGCAGAATAGATAAGCTCGCGCAAGCGATCGCGGATTGGTTCACCACCTGGTGGTATTACCTGTGTCATGAAGATAACGACGATATGCTCGACGGGATCGACCCAGAAAATGGTACTGGCAGCGCCACCCCAAGTATATTCACCGACGGAGCCGACGCCATCTGGGCCAGTATCCGTAACAACGGCACCGCCATATCCGAAGCCCAGACCTTCTCCGACACTGCCCAAACCGAAGCTGGCGGTGGCTGGCAATTCCATCAACTGATCCCTTCGCAGCTGGTTGGTCATTATAGCGTCGACTGCAGCGCGGGAGAGCAACCGCTGGTTGCCTGCTGAGCCACCGCTAACCAACATCTGGGCGAAGCGGCTATAGTCGTCGATCGTAGAGAGCAGACCGGCACCTCCAGAAAGCCCTGGTACTGGGGCAAGTAAAGAACTACTGGCTGCGGCGTCGACAAGCTCAAACCCGCCGTTCACAGCC
>JABMOJ010000090.1 GCA_013204195.1 SAR86 cluster bacterium | reverse complement strand
GGCGTAATCACCGCAGCCTGGACACCAACGCACTTCCTGATCTGTTTCGTAATCTTTCATCGTAAGTGGGGCATTCATTATTTGCTCTCCATCTTGGCTTTTATCGCGGCTTCAATTTCTCGAATCTTAAAGGGCTGACCAGAGACCTTGCTTAAGCCTTTGGCATCAATCAAATACTCAGCGCGAAGAATATCGATCAGCTGGCCCGTATTCATTTCCGGAACCAACACTTGATCAAAACCCTTAAGCAAGTCACCCAGATTGGCCGGCATGGGCCACATATAACGAATATGGATGTGGGACACATCCAGCTTCGACTGGCGGGCTCGCTTTACCGCCTGGTGAATCACACCGTACGTCGAACCCCAGCCAACCACTGCCAGCTTACCCGTTGTATTGCCTTGATCGACGGTTTGCAGGGGAATGTCTCGAGCGATCCCATCTATTTTCGCTTGTCGCATCAATGTCATCTTCTGATGATTTTCGGCGTCGTAGGAGATATCACCGGTCACCGCATCGCGCTCGATACCCCCAATCCGGTGTTCCAACCCGGGTGTTCCCGGCTTGGCCCAAACACGGGCCAAGGTATCAGGGTCTCGGTTTGCGGGAGAAAAACCTTCGACCTCGGTGGCATGCACCACGGGAAAACCCTCGTAGTCATTAAAGTCAGGCAGTTGCCAGGGCTCGGAGGCATTCGCTAAATAGCCATCGCTGAGAATAATCACCGGTGTTCGATATTTAGTCGCCAACCTGACGGCTTCAATGGCGACTTCAAAACAATCAGAACACGTTGAGGTGGCGATGACCGGCAGCGGCGTATCCGCATGACGTCCATAAATGGCTTGAAATAAATCTGACTGCTCCGTTTTGGTCGGCAGGCCAGTCGAGGGTCCACCACGCTGGGTATTCACGATCACCAGAGGTAATTCCACGGCACAGGCCAACGAAATGGCTTCGGCCTTCAGCGAAATCCCCGGTCCCGAGCTTGAGGTGATACCCAGAGAACCGGCAAAAGACGCGCCGATGGCCGCGCAGACTGCCGCAATTTCATCTTCCGCTTGAAAGGTGACGACTTCGAAGTGTTTCTGGCCGGATAGGGTATGTAACAAGCTTGAAGCCGGCGTGATGGGGTAGGAGGCAAACACGATGGGTAGATCAGCCAATTGGCCACCGGCCAGTAACCCATAAGCCAGCGCTTCTGAACCAGTGATATTACGATATAAACCCGGCGCAACTTGCGCTCGCGGCACCTGGTATATCTCGATCCCGGCGGGCAGTTCCGTGGTCTCACCAAAAGCATGACCGGCATTGATCGCCGCCACGTTAGCTTCAGCAATGTCAGGCATTTTCGCGAACTTCTTGCGCAAACCAGCAATGGCGGCGTCACGACTACGATCAAACAGCCACATGGTTAAGCCCAGCGTCCACATGTTCTTGCAGCGCAAACCAAACTTGTGGCTCAGGCCAAAGGGTTTGACGGTATCGAGTACCCGCTTGCTGATATCAATAGAGAGCAGACGATAGGCATCCAACGAGCCGTCTTCTAGGGGATTGGCCTTGTAGCCGGCGCGTTGCATGTTCTTATCGGTGAAGGCGTCGGCATCAACCACAATGAGTCCACCGTCCACCAGATCCTTCAAATTGGTAATCAGCGCTGCGGGATTCATCGCCACCAGCACATCCACCGCATCACCAGCGGTGGTCACATCATCGGAACCAAAATAGATCTGAAAAGCCGAAACGCCAAATGTCGCCCCAGCAGGCGCCCGTATTTCCGCGGGGAAGTCTGGAAAAGTCGCCAGGTCGTTGCCATAGATTGCTGTTGCCTCAGTAAAGTTATTACCGGTTAACTGCATGCCGTCACCAGAATCACCGGCAAAACGGACGACCACGCCCTCCAACACTCGGGCTTGCACCGCTGCGCTCATTTCCTCGACAACTGACATAGTTCTTTCCTGTGTTATTTTCGGCTTCTCTGACGTTACTCTGATATAAACGCCAACGCTACTGGCGCGACGATCCGCCAATGATTCTACCGATAAATTAAGGCTTACAACAACCCAAAAGCAGTCGAATCAAGCAGATCAATCGACGGCTCCTTGGTGCGTCATCGCAATCGATCCAACAATGAATCCATCGCCTCTCATCCCGGCAGCCCCGTTTCTTCAGCCATCCGCTTCAGCCGTCAACTAACCGGCACTGAAGGTGCGACTCGTTCAACCCAAAATCGTGCATTCACGCAGGCTATAACGGCATCTAAGCGTGGTTTTCGAGCGCCGTCTTTAAGTGCGAAATTTGAAGGGCTGATTTTGGGCTGAATTGGGACCCTGCGCGCCTCGATCATCATGCGAAAAAAAGCTGGCCCGAGATGGAACCAGCTTTCGATTGGCTAACTGGCTTTCGCCAAATAGGTGGTTAGTTCATCGGCACCCCCGATTAATTGACCGCCGATAAACACCTGAGGCACCGACATGGAACCTGTCAGACCGCGCATGGCCACCTGATCGATATCACGCCCCACCACGATCTCATTGAAGCGAATCTGCTGCGCAGTCAGTAAGTCCTTGGCCCGCTGACAGTGGGGACAACCTATTCGACTGATGACTGCCACAGGTTCTGGCGCCTTGGCACTGGCATTGATATAGGCCAGCATCGTATCCGCATCAGATACCGTGAACGGATCCCCTGGCAGGTCAGGTTCGACAAACATTTTGTCGACGACGCCGTTTTTAACCAGCATCGAATAACGCCAAGAGCGCTTGCCGAAGCCCAGGTCTTCCTTATCAACCAGCATACCCATGCCGGCAGTGAAGTGACCGTTGCCATCGGGGATTACCCGGACCTTCTCGATCCCCTGGTCCCGCTGCCAAGCCTGCATCACAAAGCCATCATTGACGCTGACACAGACGATCTCATCCACACCATTGGCCGCAAAGACCGGCGCCAGCTCCTCGTAACGGGGTAGGTGAGTGGCTGAACAGGTGGGCGTGAAAGCACCGGGCAGCGAAAACACCACCACTGTTTTGCCGTCGAACAGCGCCTGGCTGGTGACATCCTGCCAGCCGGCGTCATCGCGGGTTCGAAAAGTCACATTGGGTACGGCTTGCCCTTCTTTATTGCTCACGGTATTCATGGTCATATCCCTCGCATCCTGCCTGTCATCGATTTAGGTTTTTGCACTCGGTAGCGCAATGACGGCCATACTAGAGAGGAACTAACGATACATAAAACGAATTGTTTTACTTGTTTCGATCGCTTTAATTGATCGAACTCTCGTTATTGGATAAACTCACCCAAGCAAGAAACGCGAGGGCGACACATGCACTTACCACCGATTCGACAACTTCAGTATTTGGTTGCGCTGCAAGAGACGCAACATTTCGGCAATGCCGCCAAGCTAGTGAACGTCACTCAGTCCACG
>JABMOJ010000089.1 GCA_013204195.1 SAR86 cluster bacterium | reverse complement strand
GGTATGGGCGGCGGCCGCGGGTTTGCCACTGGCGTCGCCGGAGTCGGTGGGCATGTCCAGTGAGCGGCTGGCGCGTATCAGGCCGGCCATGCAGCGTTACATTGATGCGCAGTTGGTTCCCGGCACGGTGACCATCATTGCACGTCGGGGCAAAGTGGTGCACTTTGAAGCGCAGGGCTTTATGGATGTTGAGCAAGCCACACCTATGCGTGAGGACGCCATTTTCCGCATCGCATCTATGTCCAAGCCAGTCACCTCAGTGGCCCTAATGATGCTCTGGGAGGAAGGCAAGTTCCAGCTCAACGATCCTGTTAGCAAGTACCTACCTGAATTCAGCGACCAGCGAGTATCTACCACCGGTGACGCCAGTGGCGCCACCGGTGAACTGGTGGCGCTCAAGCGGCCCGCCACCATTCGCGACATGTTGACCCATACCGCAGGCATGGCGAATAACTATGTCGGCAACACCGAATTTTACCAACGTGAGACCGCAGTGCGCGCTGACGACGATATGGATTCCTACATCAAACGGCTAGCGCGCCTGCCATTAAATTATCAGCCGGGTACGGCTTGGCAGTACTCCCATGCCACAGATGTCGTCGGGCGATTGGTAGAGGTGTTATCTGGCCAACCCTTGGATATCTTTATGCAAACTCGCATCTTCGAGCCACTGCAGATGACTGATACCCACTTCTTTCTGGATGACACCCAGGGCGGCCGTTTGATGTCTCAATACCGGCCGGGAGATGACAACAGAATACAACTGCAAGACCCGGGCTCAAACGCCAGTCGCTGGATCAGCGGGCCCAAGAAAGTCTTCCGTGGTGCCGGTGGGTTGGTGTCTACCGCGCACGATTATGTGCGTTTTCAGCAGGCCATGCTCAATGGCGGCGAATTAGAGCAGACTCGGCTGTTGGCACCGATGACGGTGGCGCTGATGATGGATAATCACACCGGCGACCTGCCTTTATGGCTCGCGGGGCCGGGTATGGGTTTTGGCTTGGGTTGGGCGGCGGTCACAGACCGTGGCAAGGCAGCGTCGCCTCTGTCTGAAGGTAGCGTTTACTGGGGCGGCGCCTATTGTACCTTGGCCTGGATTGATCGAGAGCAAGAGCTGATCGGCATCCTGATGACGCAAGTTAGGCCTTACGGGCATCTGAGTATCCGGCAAGATTTTCAAGTGTTAGTGGCTCAGGCAGTGATGGAATAGCGGATGCTTAGTCACAAAATGTAGTAAAAGAACGCGGTAGAGATATTGGGGCTATAATTATGGCGCGTATATGTAATATAATTACATTTTGATGAGTTCTTAGGAGGGTCAGCATGAGCCAGTTGAACACTACCGTGGCGGCTGTAACGGCGCGCATCGTCGAGCGCAGTCGTGAGCTGCGGTCAGACTATCTGACTCAGATCAAGCGCGACCAGCAAGATCGGCCCACGCGTAGCAAGTTAAGTTGTGGCAATCTTGCGCACGGCTTTGCGGCTTGCGGCACTGCCGACAAGGACAGCCTCAAGCTGATGCAATCAGCCAATATTGCGATCGTTACCGCCTACAACGACATGCTGTCGGCTCATCAACCCTATGCGGATTACCCGGACAAGATTAAGCAGGCGCTGCGCGAGATGGGTTGTACCGGGCAGGTTGCCGGCGGCGTGCCCGCTATGTGTGATGGCGTCACGCAGGGCCAGGCCGGCATGGAGCTCAGTCTGCTGAGTCGTGATGTGATTGCGCAATGTACGGCGATAGCCTTGTCCCACCAGATGTTTGATGGCGTCCTGGCGCTCGGCATTTGCGATAAGATTGTGCCCGGTTTGTTGATGGGGGTGCTCAGTTTTGGCTATCTGCCGGCCCTGTTTGTGCCCGCGGGTCCCATGCCGTCGGGTCTGCCGAACAAGGAAAAACAACGTATTCGGCAGCTGTATGCCGAAGGTCAGGTAGACCGAGAAGTGTTACTGCAGGCAGAATCTGATTCTTATCATAGCCCCGGCACCTGTACCTTTTATGGAACGGCGAACAGCAATCAAGTGGTGCTCGAGGCCATGGGTCTGCAATTGCCGAGCAGTTCCTTTCTTAACCCTGACAGCCCGATGCGCGAACGCCTGACTCGTGAGGCCAGCCATCAGGTCGCACGGATCACAGCGCTGGGTACAGACTATCGTCCCGTGGGCGAAATTGTTGATGAGCGGGCCATGGTCAACGCCACGGTGGCGCTATTGGCTACCGGTGGCTCTACCAATCACACCATGCACCTCGTGGCCATCGCGCGGGCCGCGGGCATTATCATGAACTGGACTGATCTCGCCGACTTGTCGGCGGTGGTACCAATGCTGGCCAAGGTGTATCCCAACGGCCAGGCAGATGTGAATCATTTTCATGCTGCAGGGGGTACCGCGGTGCTGTTTCGGCAACTGCTTGAAGGTGGTCTGATGCATGCGGATGCTCGTACGGCCTGGGGAGACAATTTTGCAGACTTTACCCAGGAAGCCGTCATGGATATGGCCGGCGACGGCGTGCTTTGGCGCGAGTCACCGTTACAGTCTCTGGATCAAGCGGTGCTGGCGAGCCTCGACTCGCCCTTTGCCGACGAAGGTGGAGTGCGTCTTTTGCAGGGAAATCTTGGCCGCAGTGTCATGAAGGTTTCTGCTGTCGCACAAGAACACTGGATCGTCGAGGCGCCGGCAGTGGTCATCGACGACCAAGATCAACTGGCCGGTTTATTTGAGACCGGCAAGCTAAATCGAGATTGTGTGGTGGTGGCCCGTTTTCAGGGACCGCAGGCACTGGGTATGCCAGAGCTACACAAGTTGACCCCGTTTTTGAGTAGCTTGCAGGATAAGGGCTTTCGCGTGGCCCTAGTCACCGACGGCCGCATGTCAGGGGCCTCGGGTAAGGTGCCGGCCGCGATTCATTTGGTGCCAGAAGCTATGGCTGGTGGCATGTTGGCGAAGATCAACGACGGTGACCTGTTGCGAGTGGATGCGGTAGCCGGCGAGTTACAGTTCCTTGGTGATCTTCAAGCGCTTCAGGCTCGGGCGCCGGCGACCCAACCTGCCGCTGGCCAGCGTGGTTGCGGTCGCGAGTTGTTTAGGATGAATCGCCTGGCGATGGGCACCGCTGAGCAAGGCGCCTCATTTTTGTATGGCAACGACTAAGAAAAATGGCCGGCGGGTTGGTGGTTGAATGATTCTGGGCGGGTTGCGCGAATGCTGAATACCGCAGGTAACGCAACACGGAACGCAATACGGAACTGTAGACATTAAATGGAGGCGCCTGTGCGCAAATTGTTAGCGGGGACCGCGATGATTCCCGTGATTACCCTAGATCGAGTGGAAGATGCCGTGCCGATTGCGCGGGCGCTGGTGGCGGGGGGGTTGCGCGTGCTGGAAGTGACCCTGCGGACAGCGGCCGCACGTGCTGGAATACAACGGATAGTGGCCGAAGTGCAGGGTGTTATCGTCGGCACAGGGACGGTCTGCACACCAGAGCAGGTACAATTATCTTGTGACCTGGGCTGCCAGTTTATGATCTCGCCAGGTTCGACAGAAAGGCTACTGGCTGAAGCTGTGCAGGCACCCATTCCGCTCATGCCGGGAGTGGCCAGTGTCAGTGAAATGATGCGCTGCATGGAGTTTGGCTATGAGGATTTCAAATTTTTCCCTGCCGAGGCTTCTGGCGGCGCGGCAAAAATTAAAGCCATCGCCGGCCCTTTCGCTGATGCTAGGTTTTGTCCCACCGGTGGTATTGGCCTGGCAAATGCGCTGGACTACCTGAGGTTGCCGAATGTGTTATGTGTCGGTGGATCATGGGTTTTGCCCGCCAACCTGGTGGCAGAGCAACGCTGGGCAGACATTGAGCGTCTGGCTCGAGAAACCGTTGAGTTTTGTGCGAGCCGCTGACAATGGTGAGGATGCAGACCATTGCAGTGCTGACTTAAGTCCTGATTGAACTTGTTAGGGCCGGGTTTTTTAGAATCACGCTTTTTAGAATAACGCTTCGTAGGATTGAGC
>JABMOJ010000088.1 GCA_013204195.1 SAR86 cluster bacterium | reverse complement strand
GTGCAAGCTACCTCGGGTTACATGGCCAACAACATCCGCGGTGATGGCCCGATTCGAACCGGTGGGCCGGTACTCGACTATGCAACCGGTATGCAGGCAGCTTCGGCCGTACTTGCCGCCCTCTTACTAAAGGCCCGCACCGGCAAGGGCCAATACGTTGACCTGGCCATGCAGGACGTAGCCATGCTGCTGCTCAACCGGAATACCAGCATCGCTGCATCCACCGGCCTACCCCCAGCACCGGCAGACAATCGCGAAGCACCCTTGCTCGGTCGTTATCAGTCGAAGGACGGCTACGTTATGCTGGCGGGTTATTTTCCCGATCATTGCCGAGCAATTTGCGTCGCAGTCGGCCTGCCCGAATATGCCGATCTGACCAACGCTGCCTTTAAGTCGCGCATTGAGGAAATTGAATCTGCCGTGGAAGCTCAACTTCAGACCAAAACTTCTGCAGTGTGGGATCAGATATTCAGCACCGAGAAAGTCGTGGCCGGCGGCGTCCAAAGCCTGGAGGAAACCATCGCCTCAGGCCAGCCCGCAGCTCGACAACTGACCCAAGAAGTGGCCAGTGCCGCCGGACCGCAACAGGTCACCACCGCTGGATATCGCATCAATGACGGGGTCTTTGGACCGGACGGAGGAGTTCCCATGTTGGGCCAACATTCCAGTGATATTCTGCTCGAACTGGGTTACACCAGCGCAGATATCGAGCACCTGATCGCGTCTGGCGCCCTTATTCAGGGCCCAGACGCCTGAAGCCAGCACTGATTCTATCGCTGAATCGAGCACTCCTGCCATGGTTGAATGCGGCGCACGAAGGTCACATCAGTCACTGGACGATGCAAAACAGCGCTTAACCTGGCCAGAGTCAGTGCTGCGCTTGAATAGCAAAGCAGGCGCCTGAGTCATTGAAATTTCGCACTTCTTTGGAGGGTGTATTCTGAATAACAATATAATCGGCTTGTCAGGGGTGCAAATCGCCGCACTGATTCGCACGCAGCAAATGTCTGCACTGGAGGTCATGGCAGCGACTCGCCAGCAAGCGGAGCGGATTCAGGTCGCGTGCAACCCATTCGTCAGCTTCAATTGGGAGCGGGCCATGACTCAAGCCCGCCAGTGCGACCAACGCTTGAGCGCTGGCGACAGTGCCGCACTGCCGGCTCTGTTTGGCGTGCCATTCTCGGTCAAAGACTTACTCAACACCCGCGATATGTGCACCAGCTATGGCTCACGGGCTTTTCAGCACTACCAGCCAGACAAGGATGTGGTCGCCGTCTCTCGATTGCGCGCCGCTGGCGCCATTTTAATCGGCAAGACCACCACCCCTGAATTTGCCGCCAAGGTGCTTACCGACTCCGAACTGACAGGCATTACACGCAATCCCTGGGACACGCAGCGCTCTCCGGGAGGCAGTAGTGGCGGCGCTTGTGTTGCGGCAGCCACCGGCGTCGGGCCACTGGCGGTGAGTACTGATGGTGGCGGATCCGCCAGAATACCCGCCGCAGCCTGCGGCATACTGGGCCTGAAAGTGACGATGGGGGCGATTCCTCACGAATCATGGCCATTTCATTATGGTAATAACAGCTCAATCTCGATCAACTGCCGGCATATCGAGGATCTTGTAGCGAGCTTCAACGCCATGTCTGGCGCCCACACGCTAGACCCCTGGTCTCGGCGTACAACAACCAAACTCAGCCTTGCCCCATCGCCTCAGGGGTCGCCGAACCGCAAAAAAATTCTGTTTATTCCTGCCCTTGGTGGTCAATCCTGTGATCAAAAAATCTTGACCCTGGTGCAGCAAACCGTGACCGACCTGCAGCGCGCCGGCTACCAGGTTGATCAGGCGAACAGTGACCCATTGGCCTTCGACCCTGGCATCGCCATGCAGATGATGGCCGCCAACCTGGCAGCGCGAGTCAGGGCCATGACCCCGCAACAGCAAGAATTGCTAGGCTCCGGCCTGAAGATATTGTTGTCTGAGAAGACCTTTCGATCCGACGGTGTGGGCCTACAAGCCGATGCTATGGCACGTTCACAGCTCTACGACAGACTCGAAGGCCTACTGACGGACTATGCCATGATCTTGACGCCAACCTTGAATGCCCAACCGCCTCAAGCTGACCCAACCCAGGATCAGCGCGTGCTGATCAATGGTGAGCAACAGGGATTAGCCAGCTGGTGGTCGCATCTCTCCATCGCTAACTTGACGGGGCATCCTGCCATTTCAATTCCCTGCGGCATGGATGAGGATGGCCTGCCCGTTGGCCTCCACGCTCTGGCTGGTTGGGATGCGGAACAGACACTGGTGGACTTGGCCGCGCAGGTGCAGCGCCTCTACGACTGGACCGACCAGCTACCGACACTGGCTTGACCCTGCGGTTCCGTAGCGCCAGGCTGCGCTAGTCCTCAGGCGGCTGAGTAACTGATGCTGGTGGCCCGCCGATTGCTTGATCTGGCCCAATATGAGCGCGCCTGATTCAGTGTAAATTGCACTGTTATATCGCATCCTGCAGGCATAACACCATCCAATGAATCCCCTCATACGCTTGGGTATCTGGCGCCTCGCCGACCCCAAAATCAGCATTACTTCGGCGGCCTCAATGACCATCGGCGCCAGCGTTGCCGCACTGGAGGCGCCACTTAACTGGTCTTGGCTGTTGATCACCGGTGTGGCATTTTTCTGCATGGAAGTGGCCAAAAACGCCTGGGGCGATGTTTATGATTATGACTCGGGCACCGACCTAGCCGTCGCACCAGAGGATCGCACAGATTTTTCCGGTGGCAAGCGTGTCATGGTGGACAACCTACTGAGCCGCAGCCAGACCTGGCTGGTGGCCGCGGTGTTTGCCGCTCTGGGGTTAACCTTTGGCGCATTGATCGTCATCAGGCAGGAACCCCACGCCCTCTGGATCGGGATCGCGGGACTCCTCCTCGGCTGGTCCTATCACGGCCCACCACTGCAACTGGTGTACCGTGGCTGGGGCGAACTGGCGGTGTTACTGATCGATGGACCTGTGATCGCCCTCAGCACGTATCTGATCCAACGTCATCAGCTCAGCCTCGATGTCTTGTTGCTCTCCTTGCCTCTTGGCGTCTTCATCACTGCTTTTTTGTGGGTCAACGAATTCCCCGATCATGATGCCGACCTAGCTGCTGACAAGCGTAATTTAGTGGTAATACTCGGGCGCCGGCGAGCCAGCCGTCTATTGCCGTTGATTTATCTTAGTGGCTTTCTCCTGCTGCTCGTCATGCCATATATCACGCAACTGGACAGCGCAGTCTGGTGGGGAAGCATCGCGTTGCCAACCGCAGGGCTGGCATGCTACTGGACCTGGCAGCAGCCTGAAACATTTTATCGGCACAAACCTGTTCAGCCCTTAGCCCTGTTGACCTTTATTCTGTATCCCATCGGTATCTGCGCCGCTCTGAACTTCACCGGCCAAATCTGGTGATACCATGAGTCGAGTCGGCACGATCAGCAAAGGGCTTGTTGATAGGATATTTGCCTGCCTCGGCTTGATCGTGTTCGCGCCGTTGATGCTGCTTATCGCGGTCCTAATCCTAATCACCGATGGCCGCCCCATTGTTTTTCAAGAATACCGTCTTGGCCGTAGTCGACAGCCCTTCATGCTGTACAAATTCAGATCTTTGGCGGTCGGTCTTGCGGGGCCACTAGTCGCGCCCGGTGATGACCCTCGCATCCATCCCATTGGTCGTGTGTTGCGCCGCTACCACCTCGACGAGCTGCCGCAACTGATTAACGTCGTCCGCGGCGACATGAGCCTGGTGGGCCCCAGACCCATGAAGCCAGAGCATGGTCAGTTAGTGCAGCCCGTGACACTAGCGCGGCTGCTCAGCGTCAAACCAGGCCTCACCGGACCCGACGCACTGGCCTTCATCGCCGAAGACGATTGCCTCACAGGCTACTCCACCGCCGCGACCTTGTATGCGCATTACCTGCTGCCCGAAAAAATACGCTGTCAGCTGGCCTATATTGACCAACAATCTTTCTGGCTGGATTTGGCCTGGCTGTACCGCACCCTTCGGGACGTCTTCGCCCCAACCACTTATCAGCGTTCACTGCAGAATTTAACGGAACTGCTGCCCGCCGGCCGGTCTCGAACCCAATCCTCCGCGGCGCCAATCATCCCCGACGCATAAGCCACCCAACGCGCCTCAACAGCGTCCTTTCAACCTCAACAAGGGAGAGTAGAATCACGTATACTCACGTCTTTTCTCTACGAACAACTGTGTATGGCAATTCTGTGGTCATTGGATGAGACCCTCGATGGTCGCTCGACCCGTTACGAGGTCAGAAGTTCAGGGGCGACCCGCCGCCTGTACACCAACGGCGCATTTCACTCACAGTACAATCCGAATCGCTTATTGGCGGGTGGTGTCTGGGACCTGCTGACGTTACCTGCGCTCTACCGCCCAACGCCCGTTGCCAAGGTATTGATGTTGGGCGTCGGTGGTGGCGCCGCGATTCATCAATACGTGAATATCTGCAACGTCCAGCGCATCACAGGCATCGAATTCAATCCGGTACATTTGCAAATCGCCAAGACGTTTTTTGATTGTCAGGGTCCCACCATTGAATTGATTCTCGCCGACGCCTATGCCTGGATCAAGTGCCACCGGCGTCGATTTGATGTCGTGATCGACGACCTGTTTATCGATAGCATTGGTGACCCGATTCGGCCCAACGTGATTGATACTCGGTGGATGCAACAACTCAGCGCTCACCTGCGCCCCGGCGGAGTCGTTATTCAAAACCATCTTGGCCACGCCAGCGCCCGGCGCGTGGCGAAGGATCCCTGGATACGTGCGCATTTCGCCTCGGCAATTCTGTTCGACACCTCGCAGTTTGAAAACGGCATACTGGCCTTGTACCAGGCACCGATCAGCAACCGCCAGGGTCGAAATTTGGCGATCAAGCGCATTCAGGATCTCCATCCAGGCGCCGCCAAACGCCTGAATTTCCGTGGTCAGCAATTGTTTTAGGGCGCTAACTTAGCGCGCTCGGCACAGCCATCGAGACACTCGCAAGCTGGCTAAATATGCGTTACGCTTTCGATCACCATTCATTGACCCAGCAACGGATAACATCATGTTATTACATTCGCTCACAATGCCCGTGTCCGACTTTGAGAAGGCCACCGGCTGGCAAATCAAACCCGAGGGCGCCTGCAAAGGCGATGTCTGCATACCACTGCGAGGCCAGTCTGGCGCGACCCTGCAGGTCGAGCAGCTGGCCAAGGACATGAATCTGCCACTGGTGGCAGAGGCCAGCGAACAGTGCTGGGCGCTGGGGCCAGACTCCGTTGGCGGCAAGACGC
>JABMOJ010000087.1 GCA_013204195.1 SAR86 cluster bacterium | reverse complement strand
GGTTAAAGCGGTTATGCAGGTCTCGCGGATTTTGACCATCAAAGAACAATATCTGCCCGAAATGATGTTGATTTTCCAGTCGTCGTTGTATTTGGGTATCTTTCTGAACATCCCGACCTTTTTGCAAAAGTACTATTTTGTTGAAGGCGGTGGGGGCAGTTTGTTTGCAGCTGATGTTTTTTTTAGTGTCAGTGCTGCTGCGTTGCTGCTCAGCGCCCTTGCTGTTTTTGGTCGTCGCGTACTGCTGGCGGGCATTATTGGTTTCATTTTGCTCTCAGTGGTCGCCAGCTACTATATGTGGTTTTTTGACGTCGTGATTGGCTACGGTGTGATTCAAGCAGTATTTGGCACCGAACTATCGTTAATCGTGGAATCAATGGGCTTTGGATTGCTGGCTTTTGTTTGCCTGTTTGGCATTTTGCCGGTGTATTTGCTGCAACGATTTAGCTCGAAATACGTGGCGCCCTGGGCGACATTCCTCGTGCCGCGACTCCTGTGCCTGGCATTGGTGGTTGTCGGTTTGACCTTTCTGAACATCTATTACAAAACATTCCGTGAGCCCATGGCTGATGCCAGAATGCCGGCTAATCCCATTGGCGTGGCGACATTTTCCTATGTGCCAATCAACTTGGTATCTGCCGCATTGATTTCTGTCGCCAATGCCAGAGTCAACAGTCAGTTACAAGGTCAACTTATTGACCCCACCGACCGCTATGGGTTTTATCCCGAAATTCCACTGGATGACTTGTTCGTTGTGGTGGTTATTGGTGAGTCAGCGCGCTATGACCATATGTCATTAATGGATTACGACATCGAGACAACGCCTCTGCTGGATAAAGAGCCAAACGTCGTCGGATTGAAAGGCGCTTCCTGCAACACTAGTACTAAATTAAGCTTGGCCTGCATGTTTGTCCGTGAGGGCGGGGTGTTCGAACGCGGCAGTCCTTCCCAGCAATATGTTTATGAAAATAATGTGTTTTCTGTCTTAAAGAAGCTGGGTTTTTCGAGTGATGTGTTTGCCATGCAAAGCGAGGCGGGCTTTTACGCTCGATTGGACGCGGATCGAGTCAAAATAAGAGAACAAATCGGCGCTGAAGCCAGCCGTAAGGGTATTGCCGTTATTGATGACATGTTGTTGGTTGAGCAAATGCACAGGTCAATATTGCAAAAGCGCGGTCAGCACCTGGTTGTGTTGCACCAGAAAGGTTCCCATTTTAATTATGCGTCTCGATACCCTGTGGAATTTTCTAAATATAAGCCGGACTGCAAACATCTGCATTGTAATTCGGAAGCGATGATTAATTCCTACGACAACTCGATCGCCTATACTGACTATTTTCTGTTCTCTTTGTTAGAGAAACTGCGCGATAAAAAAGCACTGCTGTTATATGCATCGGACCATGGAGAGTCCCTAGAAAACGGTAAGCATTTTCACGCATCGCCCAAAGAGACTGCGCCCGAAGAGCAGTTCAATATTCCGGTGATCATGTGGGCTTCAGACACATTGCTGGAAGACGCATTATTTGCCCAAGGCTATGCTGCACTCAGGCGGCAAGCAGCGAAGGGAACGATAGTCAGGCAAGTTGAAATTTTCGAGTCTCTATTAGGTTGTATGGGCATTAAGTCAGACCGGCAGGGAATCAGGCACCGAAACAACTGGTGCAGCGTAGAATCGACGCTGGCGGCGGTTTCAAGTGAAAGTCTCATCCCCGGCACGATACTCGACTGAATCGCTGTCACCAAGGGTGGCGGTCTTCTCACCTTTGACTAGGTGACCATTGAAGCCGTCGAACAACTTAGATCTCACCCGGATCAATGTTTGAGAAGGGCAGGCCTTTCAGCCTAAAATTGATGGCGCTAGGAATAATGATTAAACGATATCTTCGGCTTTAACCTTCTCTATAGGAACCATGCTCACCATGCCTCTCGACATAGATTTTATTCGGTCCCAGTTCCCCGCGTTTCGTGAGCCGTCTCTCAAGGGCTGGTCGTTTTTTGAAAATGCCGGTGGGTCATACACCTGCCAGCAGGTAATTGATCGCTTGCTAGCGTTTTATACCCAGACCAAGGTACAACCTTATTATCCTTATCCTGCTTCGATGGAAGCCGGTAGCAAGATGGATGAAGCCTACACGCAATTGTCAGCCTATTTAAACGTCGGCGAAGATGAGCTGAATTTCGGGCCATCGACAACGCAAAATGTCTATGTACTCGCCAACGCGCTGCGTCCTATGTGGGCTGATGGTGATGAGATTATTGTCTCCTGTCAGGATCACGAGGCCAACGCTGGCGCTTGGCGGCGCTTGGCCGATCGGGGCATCGTGGTAAAAGAGTGGCATATCGATGAAAAAACTGGGATTTTGAACCTGGACGATCTCGATAGCCTGATTTCTTCACAGACAAAGATGATTGCTTTTCCCCATGCGTCCAATGTGGTGGCGCATATTAATCCAGTGCGAGAAATTGCTGACATCGCCCACCTTGCGGGTGCCATCGCCGTTGTTGACGGCGTCTCCTTCGCCCCCCACGGACTGCCTGATATCACTGCGCTGGGCGCTGATATCTATCTGTTCTCATTGTATAAAACCTGGGGGCCGCATTTAGGTGCCATGTTCGTCAAGCGCGAACTCATGCTCAACATGGCTAATCAGTCACATTACTTCAACGAGGGTCATGCACGCAGTTGTCTCACACCTGCTGGCCCGGACCACGCACAAATTGCTGCCGCTGCCGGGATCGCTAGCTATTTAGATGCCGTGTACAGTCACCACTTCGACGAAGAGGTTGCACCGGCAGAAAAGGGCCGGCGGCTACATAAGTTGTTTTCAGATTATGAAAAATCCTTGTTAGTACCCTTGCTCGACTTCCTGAAATCACGGGACGACCTCATCATTATTGGTCCCGATGATGCGGAAATCAGAGCAGCGACAGTGACGATCTTACCAAAAAACAAAAGTGTGGCGCAGATAACCGCAGCACTGGGCGAGCAAAAATTGATGGTGGGTAGTGGCAATTTCTATGGTGTTAGACCTTTGACAGAAATGAACGTCGATCTGGATACCGGCGTGATCCGAATGTCGTTTGTCCATTACACTACGATGGCTGAAATAGAGCATTTGATCCGCGGCCTGACCATCGCACTTGATTGATGACAGCGCTATGTTGCCGCGATACTTTTCTACAGGATGTAGGCATGGCGATCGACCTTAGGGAATTTGATCAACAAATGGATGCAAAAGGCTTCGTGCTGCTGGAAAAATTGTGTGCGCAAGCTGTCTTAGCCCAACTGAAAGATGTCTGCCAGGTTCGCTCAAAAATACTACATGAAGCCCTGGGCGACCAAGACATCGGCATTGGCAGTGTTAACGGCTATGACGAAATTGTGCAACGCTCGACAGGCCGCTGGGACATTCCGATCTCGCCTGTTGAATTTGGCTTTGATGCCAAAGCCTTACCTTGGTGGCCATTGGTCACCAGGTTGTTGGGTGATGATGCCGAGCACGCCTTTTCTGGGGTGGTTTCGTCAGAACCGGGCAGCCCCGCACAAGAATGGCACATAGACTCGCCCCATGCTTCGGCGGAGCACCTGCCCGCCCATATGCTCAATGTTTTTGTCGCCCTTGAAGACGTGTCCATGGCGATGGGGCCCACAGAGTTTGCCGTGGGCTCTCACCGGCATACTAATCACCTGCGTAACCCCGCGCTTGTGGTTGAGAATTTACTGTACCAAAGTAGCGGCATATCCCCGGAGATCCTCAATACGTCGGAAGACCAGCTTGAGTGTTATAGCTCAGCATTCGAGGCTGGCAACTGTTTGATATTTGATGATCGAATGATGCATCGCGGCCTTGCGAACGGGTCAGAGAAAACCCGTCATGTTGTCTATTTTTCCTATCGAAAAAAAGGTTATCGCGAGAGCACGCACTTCGAGGCTAAGCGCTCATTATTCGATAGCTGAAGATAAAATACTCACGCTAACAGTGACCTTCGCTTTTGATCTGGCTGCGCAGACGGGCAGGATCGAGGTTGAGCCTGTGGCCACGATGACACAAACTATCAGCCTTTGTTTCTAGGTATTGATTCATGAGACGTGTATTTTCTCACCCTAATTCTATGATTGTCGGCAGCATGGCAAGCCTGCTGAATTATGCGGGCATTGAAACCGAGATTCGCAACGACATCCTCGGTGGTGCTGCTGGGGAGATTGCGCCTGGTGAGACTTGGGTCGAGCTCTGGGTGGTTAACGAGGCGCTTGCCGAAGAGGCAGCGCAACTGATCAATGAAACCCTGGAGCAGCCAGAAGGTGATGACTGGACCTGTCAGCATTGTCAAGAATCGAATCCAGCAACATTCGATGTGTGTTGGCAGTGCGGTAAGCCCGCCTGACCCGGTCGCGTACAGCCCGGCGTCAGCGTTCTCAGACTCGCGGTTGCATGGTGTGCTGGTCGGAATAGCATACAGGCCAGCAGCAGCCGGTTGAGGTGTGATTAAGAGGCTAGGCCTTGCATTCCATGCTTATGTCCAGCTCGGGAGCATAAATTTCGGTCTGGATGCTCAGCAGGCCCAATATCGAGTGGAAGAGGTTGTCATGGCTGACGGTCACCGCCGCTTGATGGCGTAAACATGACGCGCTAATACCCGTTGCCTTCTGCAAGCCTTCGGATAGCCACCAGACCATCGGCACGTGGTTTTGCGTGTCAGGCGCGATCATATCGGGCAGGCCATGCAGATAAAGGCCCATTTCGCCCAGGGATTCGCCATGATCAGAAACGTAGATCATGGCAATATCCCGGCTC
>JABMOJ010000086.1 GCA_013204195.1 SAR86 cluster bacterium | reverse complement strand
GTGGTATTGATGCAGTCAGCGGCGCCACAGCACTGGATGTTTTGAAATTTCGGGGCGCCTTGACGATCGATGAGACCTGGACTGCCACCAACGGATTCGGCCAACTGGCCGGTGTCGGCTGGGAATGGATCAACGCCGGATTCCTGATCGGTGGTATTTATTTATTGGCGACGCGCACGATCACGGCCATGGCCCCCTTGGGCATGTTGGTCGCTCTGACTGTGTGTGCGGTGTTGTTCTACGACTCTGGCAGTTCTCAAAGCCTCGGCTCGCCGCTGTTTCATCTGTTTAGTGGCGCAACGATGGTCGGTGCATTCTTCATCGTCACAGATCCTGTCAGCAGTCCCGACTCGGCTTTGGGCCTGTGGATTTTTGGACTCGGGGTCGGCATGCTAACCTTTCTCGTTCGCGCCATCGGCGCTTACCCTGATGGCCTTGCCTTTGCCGTGTTATTAATGAACGCGCTAGTACCGCTCATTGATCATCTGCGTCTGAGGCGAATATGAAACGCCTGGTGTTGCAGTTAACTCTGTTGGCCGGAGCCTGCGGCTTACTCACAAGCCTAGTGCAATATAGCAGCGCTGAACGGATCACATTGAACCAATTGGCGTATCGCAATCAACTGCTTCTGCAGGTCGCCGGCCTACCCTCTGCGGATCTGGCTGAATCTCAAGACTCACGGTTTGTCATCAGCCTGGCGCAGGAACCGGTGGGCATCATCTTTCCTATCAGTACAGGCCAAGGCTATAACGGCACCATCAGGCTCTGGCTCGCCGTTAACCTGCAGGGTGAGATTCTTGGCGTAAGAGTCTACGCCCACGGCGAAACCCCCGGCTTAGGCGACAAGATCGACTTGCAGGTCGCCAACTGGGTCCTCGACTTCAACGGCAAATCACTCGTCAACACCGCCATCACGGACTGGGCGGTCAAGCGTGACGGTGGCAAATTCGATCAGTTCAGTGGCGCGACGATTACGCCGAGGGCAGTAGTCGCCGCAGTTCATGCTGGCCTTACCCAGTTCCACCAGCACCAACAGCAATGGATGGAGGAGACGCCATGAATCAGGTCAGACAGATCACCCGCGACGGGCTCTGGCAGAACAATCCGGCTCTGGTCCAGTTACTGGGCTTGTGCCCTTTGCTGGCGGTGTCCAACACGGTGGCCAACAGCTTAGGACTAGGGCTGGTCACGTTACTGGTATTAACCTTGTCCAACCTGTTAGTCAGCAGCCTACGTGGTCAGCTAAATAGCGCTACGCGTTTACCTGCGCAGATTCTCATTATCGCGACCTTTGTCACTTGTGCCGATATTCTGCTGCAGAGCTATTGGTATGAACTGCATCAACGGATCGGTTTATTCGTGGCATTGATCGTCACCAACTGCACGCTGCTGGCCCGCGCCGAAAGCTTTGCCAGCCGCCATCCCATCAGACTCGCTACGCTGGATGGGTTTATGATGGGGCTTGGATTTTTGCTGGTACTGATTCTGCTGGGTGGTATTCGTGAAGCCCTCGGCCAAGGGACTTTGCTGGCCGACATGCACCTGCTGTTTGGTGACAATGCGCGAGCCTGGAAAATCTCCCTCGGCACACCGGGTATTCTCCTTGCGGTGCTACCCCCTGGGGCATTTATCACCTTCGGTTGCTTAATCGCCGCGAGAAACTGGTTTGCCCAACGCGAAGAGACGAGCCCTCGAGCCAAGGCTGCTACCGCAAGCAACACGCAGCTGATACATCGAGAATAATCACTTTGAACTGTCGTTATGAACCTTATGAACTCTCCTTATGAATAAAGCCAAACGCTATCAAATTCTGGCCAAACTTAGGGCCGCCAATCCAACGCCGACCACGGAACTGCGTTATCAGTCGACCTTTGAACTGCTGATTGCCGTGATCCTCTCAGCGCAATCCACAGATGTCGGCGTGAATAAGGCCACAGATAAGCTCTATCCGGTTGCGAACACGCCAGAATTGATCCTCGCGCTGGGCGAGTCAGGCCTGAAGCAATACATCAAGACGATCGGGCTGTTTAACGGTAAGGCTAGCAACATTATCAAAACCTGTCAGATCCTGATTGAACAGCATGGTTCCGTGGTGCCTGACAATCGCCGCGACCTGGAGGCATTGCCGGGTGTCGGCCGCAAAACCGCCAATGTTGTACTGAACACCGCGTTCGGCGAGCCAACCATGGCCGTCGATACCCATATTTTTCGCCTTGGCAACCGTATCAACTTTGCACCGGGTAAAACCGTGCTCGCGGTTGAAAAGAAATTGTTAAAAGTCATTCCAGACGAGTTTATTCGCGATGCCCATCACTGGCTGATACTGCACGGCAGATATGTCTGTATTGCGCGGAAACCACGCTGCGGTGCTTGCGTGATCTATGACGAATGTGAGTATAAACACAAGCAAGTTGACCTCGAAGACTGACGCTTCGAGATCCCCTTCTGCCCCTGCCAGATCACCCACAGCGGCAGGTAAGCAGGACAGTATGTCGGCCTCTGCATTCAGCGCTCATTGCAGTGAAGCGCCAAATCAGCGGCCATCTAACGTAGCTTTCTACCCTTTTTGCTGGCGACTCGCAGGCGCAAGGCGTTCAACCGAATAAAACCAGAGGCATCTTGCTGATTATACGCGCCAGCATCGTCTTCAAAGGTCACAATCTTACCGTCATACAACGAATCCTCGGCCGAGGCTCGGCCGACAACAGTGACATTGCCCTTATAGAGCTTGAGACGGACCGTACCGTTAACGTAGGTCTGCGACTCATCGATCAATGCCTGCAGCGCTAGACGTTCTGGCGACCACCAATAGCCATTGTAAATCAGGCTGGCGTAACGGGGCATTAACTCATCTTTCAGGTGACCCAGCTCTCGATCCAGGGTGATCGATTCCATGGCCCGATGACCCTTCAGCAGAATAGTGCCACCTGGGGTTTCATAGCAACCGCGGGCTTTCATGCCCACGTAGCGGTTCTCGACAATATCCACTCGACCGATGCCATTGGCCCCACCCATCTTGTTCAACTGGGTCAGCACCGTCGCCGGTGACATCTGCTCACCATCGATCGCGACGACGTCGCCGCGCTGATAGGTCAATTCAATGTAAGTCGCTTGATCTGGCGCCTGCTCTGGGGACACAGACCACAGCCACATGGATTCCTCGGGTTCGGCGTTCGGATCTTCAAGGATGCCGCCTTCATAAGAGATATGCAGCAGATTGGCATCCATCGAATAGGGCGACTTGCTCCCCTCATGCTTGTGGTCAACGGGAATCTGATGCTTTTCGCAAAATGCCAACAATGACTCGCGGGAGTTTAGATCCCACTCTCGCCATGGGGCCACCACCTTGATATCTGGTGCCAGCGCATATGCGCCCAGCTCAAATCGAACCTGATCGTTACCCTTACCCGTGGCGCCATGGGAGATGGCGTCCGCGTTGGTTTCATTGGCGATTTCCACCAACCGTTTGGCAATCAGGGGCCGCGCTATGGACGTGCCCAACAGGTACTCACCCTCATAGAGGGTATTACAGCGAAACATGGGGTAAACAAAGTCCCGAACAAACTCTTCCCTTAGGTCATCCACAAAGGCTGAAACGGCACCTGAATTGAGCGCTTTCTGTCGAACCGGGGAGTAGTCATCACCATCGCCTAGGTCGGCAGTGAAGGTCACCACTTCGCACTCGTAGGTTTCCTGTAACCATTTCAGAATAGCCGTCGTGTCTAGCCCGCCGGAATAGGACAGGACAATTTTGTTCAAACCCGCTGTTTTTGCCGTTTGTGCTTCGCCGCCGTTAAAAAACGCCTATCTTAGCAAAACTTGAGGAAAAAGGTGGATGGAGCTCGCCTCAATTTTATGCTTCGGGTCGTGTTTGGGCGCCTCTCCAAGTACAATGGCAACATCTTTGAATCAAACCCAAGCCGCCCATGCAAACCATAACGC
>JABMOJ010000085.1 GCA_013204195.1 SAR86 cluster bacterium | reverse complement strand
GAAATCGCCTATGCAGATCCCCATCTTGGGCTGGCCCAGATCGTAAGCCTTGCCGTCGCATCGGACCACGAGCGAAGGGCGCTCGTTCGACTCCATCAATCCGGCGAGCAACCCCAGGTTGGCGGTCGTGGCCTGGTTCCCGAAGTGGGTCATGTACCCGCACAGCGAATCGCCCAGATACGACGGATGCGGGATCATCAATGAAGCCTGACGAGCTCGCTGAAGCGGTCTGTCTTACCGTAGGCGCCTGGAATGATGTACCCCATGAGCCACGGAAGCCAAGCCAGTCAAGGGGCTGCCATTCTAATGCGACTTTCGGGTCGGTAGTGGAACCGATGGTGCCGCCGTAGTCTTCACGACGTACCGCCAGCTGGATTTCCAAGTCATCACCCACTGGAATCATAACCTCACCAAAGAAAGCCCACACGCTCTGGCCACCTATGACGGTACCAGCCAGGCTTGCTTCGTTGGCTTCGCCCGCAGCACTCAGAGAATCTGAGTAGACTTCGACGTCAACGTCACGATGCTGGTAGCCGAACGCGCCCTGAACGGTGTTACCACCAAAATCGAACAGATCACCGACGGCAACTGCGTCAATAATTCGCTCCAGTACCCGCGCATTGGACGAGCTGATTTCGTCAAACTTCTTCAGCGTGATGTCGCTGTTGCCCGCCTCGCTGGTACCGTCCCTTGGAGATACGAGGGTCGGGTTTGAAAGCCGAGTACCAAAAGGGTTCCATTCGCCAGACTTAACGAGGTCGTTGAACACATCTGCACGGTAGTTATGCGGTTCATTGGTGGTGCGAGTCGACTTGGCCCATCCGTAGGAGGCATTTAAGCTCCAAGAGTCGCTCAAGTCATACTCAAGACCGTTAAGAATGCGCACATACTGCATTTCCCGTTTGATAAACTGGGTGATGTCACTATTCGCAACTTCACGACCCAATGGTCGAGCCGCCGCATACAGAGCTACCGACTGGGGACCATGAACAGCCTCGTCCCAATTCTCCGGCCCAATATAGATGGCATTTGTTGCATTATCAGGATCCGCAACGTAGAAGTTAAACGGGTGATCAGCCCCAATGCTCAAACCACCGCCGGCGCTGCCCGTATTAAAAGTGGCGCCGCCTTGGGCACGTGTAATCATGTTGTTAGAGTAGGACGCCTCTGCGTAATAACGCAGCTTGTCACTGAATTCCCAGTCAAACTCAGTGAAAGCCTGCACACGTTCTTCTGCAGAGATAACCGAGACCTGATCAACGAACTGATAGCGACAGGTGCTGTCGGTTGGGCTTCGCAGAACGCCGCCGGCTGCTTCGCAGTCTGGATCTGGCAACGCCTTAGCACCAGAAACACGTACTGCCTCACCTGCGGTGTTCAGAGTGGCTCGACGGTAGGTACCCGGAGAACCCACACCCGCCAGGAAGCGAGAGGTCGCATCGGTCGGATTCAGGCGATAGTTGAGCCAGTCAAAATCCGATCGATAGGCATCGCCCTGATCGTAGTAGGTGGCGTAGAAGTTGAACCCACCGTTGCCGAACTGGGCGCCAGAGGCCAGGCTAAGATCTTTCTGGTCAATAATAGAGTCGCTGACACCGCCAGAAAGCTCGAAACCTTCGAAGCCCTTGCGAGTAATGATGTTGGCAACGCCAGCCACAGCCTGCGAGCCGTACAACGCAGAGGCACCATCGGTGAGCACTTCAATTCGCTCGATCATCGAGAGTGGAAATTGGTTAATGTCCAGGAAGTCTGTCCCTGTGTCATCCGCCACGGGCGCAACACCAGCCCGCTTGCCGTTCACCAACGCCAGGGTTGAACCCAGACCCAAATTACGGATGTTGAACATGCCGGTACCGGCGCGATTATTTGTTTCGTTATAGAACTGAGAGCCGCTGTTTGCCGTCAATTCTTTCAAGACGTCAACAGGCTGGGCAGCTCCACTTCTCTTGATAGATTCCCGATCAATGACCTGGATAGGCTTAGTACCCTCGAAACTGGATCGTTTGATATACGAGCCGGTCACAACAACCTCTTCGATCCTTTCGTCTTCGGACCAGGCTGGCGCTGACACTCCAATTGCCGCTGCCGCGATACCCGCGGACAGAGCTTTAAGCCTAAATCTACGCATATGAATTCCCCCAGTTTTTATAAGCACTCAAGTGTGCAAGGTTCTAGTTCTTCGCCAAACGTTAATTACAAGACCACGGTTGTGGAAGCCACAGATAAGTTCGACTCAAAAGTTAAGCCGGCTTCGCTCCCCTGTCAATAAAAAAGAGTAGGTGGAGCACAACATAATTCTGACCCCCAAGAGGTCTGGTGGCGTCATAGGCAGTTGCCCTCCAGCTAGTTGCGATAGTCCAGAGGGGGCTTGCGATCACCCAGCAGGGCTTCATAAACAAAATCGCTACCACGGAAGGCATCAAATTCCTGACGCGCCGCTTGCCTTAAGTCCTCATTTTCAAACAGTTCTATACCTGCCAGAGCTAAGGTCTTGGCGGCAATGTGAGCGCCCTTGAAGCCAATGCTCATGCCTGCCGCTGCCGTCGACTGCCAACTGTGCCCCGCCGTACCTGGAACGTAGGTCGCTGTGCGGAGCCCAACAGTCGGTACCGCAATAGACACATCGCCCACGTCCGTAGAACCGTAGCCAAGACTCACCTCATAGGGCTGAATGTCTTTTTCGCTGCCTAGTTTACGGTTTGGCATATTCAAGGTTGCATATAACTCCTCGGCGAATTTCTGCTCCTCAGGGCTGTAGGTAATACCGCCGACCTGCGTCAGCTTTTCATGCATCATCTTCTGCAGGGTTTCGTTGATAACAAGAGAATGGTTACCGTGGATGATCTCCCAATCCACTTTAGTCCCGGTTCCCAACGCCGCGCCGCGGGCAGCATCTTCCAGGCGCGCCCAGAGCTCCTGAACCGTCGCCGCGCTGGGGTGACGCAGGTAGTAGAACACTTCGGCGAAGTCAGGCACCACATTGGGCGCGTTACCACCATCGGTGATCACATAATGCATACGCGTTTGCTGAGGTACGTGCTCGCGCATCATATTGGCCATCATGTTCATGGCCTCAACCCCATCCAGTGCCGAGCGAGCCTTGTCGGGCGCACCGGCAGCGTGGGCGGAAGTACCACGGAAACGAAACTTGGCGCTGCGATTGGCCAGTGTAGTGCGTGAGTTGGCTGAGTTGGCGCCGTCAGGGTGCCAGTGCATGGCTATGTCCACATCCTTGAACAATCCCTCGCGAACCAGGTACACCTTGCCGCTGCCACCCTCCTCTGCCGGCGTACCATAGAGACGCACGGTGCCTTGCTTATCATTGCTTTTCAGCCAATGCGCCAAGGCAATAGCCGCCTGGGTTGAGCCCGCACCGAAGAGGTTGTGGCCACAGGCGTGACCCGCCGGTTTACCTTCGATGGGACCCCTAATTGGAGATGCGCTCTGATTGATGCCCGGTAAGGCATCGAACTCGGCCAGGATAGCAATCACAGGCGCACCGCTTCCGTACGAGGCGACAAAAGCCGTTGGGATACCTGCCACGCCCGCGTCAACCTTGAAGCCCTCGGCTTTCAAAGTGTCCTGCAGTAACTGGCTGCTCTGATACTCCTGATAGCCGACCTCGGCATGGTTCCAGATCTGTTTAGCGATACTTGCGGTCTGATCGTAGCGGCTATCAAGGAATTCAAGGATATCCGCACGGTCGTCAGCATACGCAGAAGCCCCCGCGATGCTGAAACAGAAACTGAGACAGAAAACGATTGGTCTTAACATAAGCCACTCACGGAACTGATTGCGAAGCCGTGAGGATATATCGGCAGTCACCTGCCTGTAAATGCTAAAGCCGAAAAGGCTCGCGGTCATCGTGTCTTCGCAGCAGCTTGGGGCAGGAAAATGCGAACCACTTAGACAAGACAAGGCACAAAGCAATGTCGTAGACTGCCTGAACCATTGTTATTGAGTCTCTCACTATGAATCGTATGTTGCTTGGCTTATTTCTCTACACTCTTGCTGGGTCTGTGTCGGCTGAACCGGGCCATCCAGCCTCGCCCGGCTACGACGAGGCAGTCGCATCCCTGAAAGCAGTTCCGGCGGTGATCACCGCGCTGGATCACGTACTGGCGATGGAACCGGAGTCCCATGACCTGCTAATTGAACTCAATGAAATTGAGGCCCCGTCCTTTAAAGAGGAAAAGCGCGCTGCCCGCTATATCGAACTGCTCAAAGAAGCAGGACTAACCAATGTTTACATAGACGAAGTGGGCAATGCCATCGGCGTTCGGCCCGGACGCAGCAGCGATAGAATGGTTGCTGTAGTAGCGCACCTGGATACTGTGTTCCCTGCAGGTACTGACGTGACCGTAAAAGAACGCGATGGCAAACTTTACGCGCCCGGCATCGGCGACAATACTCGAGGCCTGGTTACCCTCCTGACCATGCTCAAGGCAATGCAACACGCCAATCTACAAACCGATGCAGATATCTTGTTTGTTGGCAACGTGGGCGAAGAAGGCCTTGGGGATTTGCGCGGCGTAAAGCACTTGTTCAGGGCCGATGCCAGGAAGATTGACGCCATGATTGCCATTGATGGCGGCGAGTCCAAACGCATTGTCTATGGTGGCGTCGGCTCGCATCGCTATCGCGTGACATTCCACGGACCTGGCGGCCATTCCTGGGGGGCCTTCGGTCTGGCCAATCCTCATCATGCGCTAGGCCGCGCCATCGCCATTTTCGATCAGAATGCTACTGCGGTAACCAGTGTTGGCGAGAAGACCAGCTACAACATAGGCCGCATCGGTGGCGGCACCTCTATCAACTCAATCCCGTTTGAGTCCTGGGCTGAGATTGATATGCGCTCCGGCGAGCAGGACAAGATCGATGCGATAGATGCGGTTCTACAGGCCGCTATCAAACAGGCATTGGAAGAAGAAAACGCAGGGCGCCTGAGTGGCCCGGCCCTCACAGTTGATATCAAGCAGGTCGGCAAGCGACCGGCAGCCAAGGGCGATATCCGCCAGCCTCTTGTGCAACTGGCCTCCGCCGTGACCCGTTCGTTCGGCATCACACCTGAATTTGAATTATCATCTACCGACTCCAACATACCAATCTCCCTGGGCGTGCCCGCGGTTACTATGAGCCGTGGCGGTATCGGCGGCGGAGCTCATTCGTTGGGTGAGTGGTGGCAGAACGCGGACGGCCATCTCGGGATCCAGATAGCTATGCTTACCCTGTTACTTGAGGCTGGGCTAATCGAGTGAAGCGAGCGTGCCTGCTGCTGGCTTGCTGGCTGGTCTGTCAAGCCTCATGGAGCGCCGCTGCTGAATACGACCTGGTTATTGATAATGTCCGGATCATTGATGGTAGCGGCAACCCATGGTATCGCAATGATATCGCTATAGCCGGCGATCGCATCGCCGGCATTGGCGACTATAGTACCGCCATGGCGATCACACGGATCGATGGCACCGAACTTTATGCGGCACCGGGATTCATTGATACTCACAGCCATACCGCAGATGCGTTGCTCGACAGGCAGCGCAGCGACGTGCCAGGCCTGCTCTCCCAGGGGATTACCGCCGTGTTGATTAACCCGGACGGTGGTGGTTCGACGGACATAGCCAGCCAGATCGCTACGCTACGCGAGCATGGCACAGGGGTTAACGTCGGGCTATTTCTTCCGCATGGAGAGATTCGCAAGCAGGTGATGGCCATGGCGGATCGCGGCCCCACCGACAGCGAACTTAGCCTAATGCGGGACCTAGTACGACAGGGTATGCTGGCCGGCGCCTTTGGGCTATCCAGCGGCACCTTTTATGCGCCCGGTAGTTTTGCAGCCAATGATGAACTCATTGCGATCATGAAAGAGGTGGCAATCTATGGAGGCGCATACAACAGTCATATCCGCGATGAATCCAATTACAGTATTGGCGTCGTAGCGGCGGTCGAAGAAGTTATTGATGTAGGCCGGCGGACCGGCGCACCCGTCGTCGTCACCCACATCAAGGCCCTCGGGCCGCCGGTCTGGGGCATGGCCGAGGTGCTGACCCGCAATATTGAACAGGCTCGACGGGAAGGTGTTCAGGTGTACACAGACCAATACCCCTACATCGCTTCGCATACCTCACTCGACGCCGCTTTATTGCCGCGATGGGCCTTTGATGGCGGCTGGCCTGCTACCGTTGCAAGATTTAGTGACCTGAACCAGCGGCCTGAGCTTGAAGCCGCGATGGAGGAAAACCTGGCCCGACGCGGCGGTGCTGATCGTATCCAGTTCAGCCGCGCGCCGGAAACACCGGCAATTGTTGGGCAGACACTGCAAGCTTGGGCCGACCAGAAGGAGACCGGCGCTATCACCGCCGCTATCAATTTGCTATTGCAAGGCCGCCCCGGCATTATTTCGTTCAACATGTCAGATGCTGATCTGGAGACATTCATGCGCGCGCCCTGGAACATGACAGCCTCTGACGGCAGGAATCCGCCGTGGCTGGAGGGATCTCCGCACCCTCGAGGGTTTGGCACCTTTCCACGCAAGATTCGCAAGTATGTCCTTGAGCAGCAGATCATCACCCTGCCAGACGCAGTGCGCAGCATGACCTCACTGCCAGCTCAGGTTTACCAGATCCACCAACGAGGCCTGCTCAAACAAGGTTACTATGCCGACATTACCCTGTTCGACCTCGATGAGATCAAGGACAACGCCACTTTTGAAAGCCCCTGGCAATACGCCTCTGGCATCCAGCATGTGATTGTCAACGGCGGCGTTGCCTGGTCGAACGGTCAGTTGACGCAGGTCCGCCACGGGCGCGTGTTGCAACACGAGTAAAATCATACATGCTCAGACCACTCTGTTTGTCTGTTTGTCCGTTTGCGTGCCTACTGGTCATTGCCTCCGTTGGCTGCGCGCCGAAGCCCAACCTAATCACGCTAGATGTGCTGTTTATCGGCGGGCTTGTTTATGACGGCACCGGCGCGAAGGCCGGGCACCAACTCATGCTGAATGGGTACAAATGAAAAGCCTGCTGCGCAACGCCATGTAGCAAGGTGCTTTTCACAATAGGGGTAGCAGGTGGGCGGGCGTGGCCAGTCCAACAACGGTGCGGCCGCAGCCTTGCGTCGGCCGGCATTACCAGGTCAGCTTGATCGCTGTCTCGTTGGCTTCGGAACCGCCGAATGAAAAATGGACTCGTGAAGCACTGCCATTAAAGCGAGTGACCAGCATCTCGGTCAGCTGCTACTGAGCCTCGGTGGTAAACGCACCGTCTGGGCATAGGCTAGCGCGCCCACCTGATATTGGATCGCGCGACCAAGTCAGGCGGATAGTAATATTGACAGGAATGTTCGGTCACTCATGTTCTCGAAAGCGACTATCGCAGCAAGCGATCCATAGCGACAACTGTTTGCAGCAGCACATTGGCACCATTGGTAATCTGTTGTGGGCCGGTGAACTCGCCGGGCGCGTGGCTAATGCCAGCTCTACTGGGAACGAATATCATCCCCAGCGGCGCAATGCCTTTCATGCTTTGCGCATCGTGGCCGGCACCGCTGGGCATTTGTATGTTGCTAAGTCCTAGAGCGTCAGCGGATTGCTTGACCAGCGCCATTATCCGTTTGTCTGTGGGTGCTGCCGGAGACTCGTAGTATTGATTGAAGCTAATTTGAGTCTCGTTCGCCTCTGCGATCGCTGTCGCTGCCGCGCTGATCATTGCAAACAGCCTGTTAACCTTGTTCATGTCCAGGTCTCGTATCTCGAGGCTGAACATGACTTCACCGGGTATGACATTGGGTGCGCCGGGCTTGACGTCCAGTCGACCGATGGTGCCTACCTGTCGCCCTGGTTCGTCGGTGATGATCTTGCGAACCTCGGCAATAATCAGTGCCGCGGGGTATAATGCGTCCTGACGTTGGTCCATTGGCGTCGTGCCAGCGTGATTAGCAAATCCCTCAATTGTGATATACCAGCGCTTGATACCGACGATACCTTCAACGACTCCGATGGCGATGCCGTCGCGGTCCAGCATGGCGCCCTGTTCGACATGCAGCTCAATGTAGCCTGAGATACCGCCCGCATGTCTAATATTAGCGGCTAGGTGCTGCGGATCTCCACCAAGAAACGCAATGCCTTCACCGATTGTCTTGGCCCCCAGGCTTGGCAACGCCATCTCACGATCCGCTACTGCACCTGTGAATGATCGGCTGCCATTCTTGCCGCCCTCTTCATTGCTCCAGACAATAACTTCAAGTGGGTGATCTAGCTCCACTCCGGCCTCGCGCAGTGATCTTGCAACCTCGACTGCCGACATGACGCCGACTATGCCGTCGTAGTGACCACCATTCGGCACTGTGTCGATATGTGAACCCGTGACTATGGGCGCCAATCCGTCGATCCGCCCTTCACGCCGCCCAACCAGATTTCCCGCCACGTCGATCTTAGCGACGAGCCCAGACTCTGCCATCAAGTGTGCAAGGTAGCCCAGTGCTGCAAGGTTATGCTCGCTATAGGCGACGCGGTCGGAGCCGCCAGCAGCGTTCTCGCCAAAGGTGCGCATATGTTGCATAGTTGCACTCAGTCGATCACTGTCAACTCGTGTGTCCCCTGCATCAACTGTAGAGTCTGCAGCGAACAATAGTGGCGAAATAAACAGGCTAAGCAGGAGCAAGCTGTGCGTCATTAGGTAACCTTCGTAATCCATAAGTGGACTTCCCAGACTTTACTAGATACTTACTAGCCTGGAAAAAGAGTTTTCTTAAAATTGCGCGGGAGAAACACCTCCAAAGTGACTATGTCGTTTAATCGGATAGTAGAACATCTCAATAAAATTGAATATCTCCGTCT
>JABMOJ010000084.1 GCA_013204195.1 SAR86 cluster bacterium | reverse complement strand
CTATGTTCAGTCCCATCGGTGGGTGACTGCACCTTGGTGGCCGGGTACTAGCTGGGCGGTGATCTGGCAGAAGCAGCCGTTGATTACCGTGCGTCTTGATCAATCACTGTATGCCCTTGAGGCGGTGCCCGTTGTCGAGCCTGGTCAGCGAGCAAAGATCCTGCATTTTCGGCAGTATAACTCGCCGCCCGATGGTATTGTGGTATTCGAATTACGGCGTTTATCCGGTGAATCTGGCGCGTAACAGCGCCGAGTCACTTGAATTTATTGATTGATTTAAAAGAGGTGAGTCCTATGCATTTGTACACAATGAGCGCGTCTCCCAACGGGCGTCGAGTGGCGGTCGTGATGAACGAAAAGGGTATCGAGATACCCACCACCGAGATCGATCTGCGCGGTGGTGAAAATCTTGGCGTCGAGTTCAAGGCGAAGAATCCCGTTGCTCGAGTGCCGGTGCTCGAGACCGATACCGGCGCCTTCATTGCTGAAACTGTTGCGATTTCCCGATACCTGGAGTCTTTAGTGCCGCAGCCGAACTTGTTTGGTCAGTCAGGCGAGGAGCAGGCCATCATCGAGATGTGGAACCGGCGCGCCGAAATCAGCTTAATGATACCCGTGGCCCAGGCGTTTCGAAATCTCACCGGGATCTTCAAAGACCGGGAGAAAATTTCGAAAGAATGGGGCGAGATCAGCGCCGAGGTTGCCCGGAATGCGATGCCCATGTTTGAGACACAACTTGAACAGACGGAATATTTAGCCGGCGATCAATTTTCAATCGCTGATATCACGCTGGCACTGACCCTGACTTTCGCTAAAGCGGTTGGCCAGGATTTATTCCAGACGCCGGCAGTCATCACCTGGCACGAAAAGGTCTCTGCGCGCGCGAGCTTCAACTAGGCCGCGCTTATTGCGCATTTCTTTAAGCAGTCTGATAATTTTACACTGGAGGCACCGATGCCTGCGTTTGATACCGATCTAATTATTTGTGGCGAGTTTCGTCACCCTCGACAGATGCTGGATAACCAGACTTACGATGGGCATGTGTCTATTCATGACGACAAGATGGCCGCTGACCTTGGTTTTACGGGCGCGCCGATCGAAGGTCCAACCCACTTCAGTCAATTTGTGCCGCTGTTAGCTGAGATATTTGGCGATGCCTGGTTTGAGTCAGGTTGCATCAGTTCTCATTACTTGAATATGGTTATTGAAGGCGAAGAGGTCAGGGCCTTCGCCGCGCGCCCAGCCGCGGGGGCAACGATCACCCGCATCTGGGCAGAAAAGCGTGACGGCACGCCGGTGCTGACAGGCACTGCCAGTATCGGCCCCGATCATCCGGCCTCTGAGCTGGACCTGCGCCGTGCAAAGCTACGCCCGGCAGAGCAGTTGGTGATTCTGGCCGAGCTGCATGTGGGGCAGAAGGGACTGGTGGCAGAATCTGCCATGATGGATTTCGACCAGAATATGGGCGACCTTTATCCGTTCTCGCTGAACGAAAAGTTGGCCAAAATTACTGAGCTATCACCTTGGTACACGGCCGAACACGGCGCCAGCTCACCCTGGGGCAGAGCGATCATCCCCTTGGAAATGCTCAGCGTACTGACCCAGTACACTTCACGTGAAGCTGGGTTTCGGATGAAGGGTCCTGCCGTTGGGTTGTTTGCCGATCAGGAAATCAAGATGATCAAGGGGCCGCTGTTCGTGAACCAGTCTTATCGACTAGAACGTGAGATCGTTTGTCTCAGCGAGAGTCGCCGAGTTGAGTCTAACTGGATCATGACATCGGTGTACGACAACGACACCAATGAACTGGTTGCCGAGTGTCTATTGAATTCGGCGACGTTGAAAGACTCTTACGCGAATTATGCGCAGGATGCTGCCGCATTGGGTAAAACACTCGCATCGTAAAATAGGATTCCAGTAGGGGGAAGAAGATGAGTTTAACCTTGCTATACAACGACCAGATTCGCCAAGTCGCGAGTCGAGAGGTTGGGAATGACACCTGGATTCCGGCGGCGGAGTTGGCGGCCCTGACAGGGTTTGAGTTTAAGCCGGAAGGCGCCTGTTATGGCGACGTCTGCATCCCGCTGCTGCCGGCGCAAGGCGAAGCCATCCATACCGATGGCGAAGTGAATTTGCAGGCCGTTGCGGCAAAGTTGGGGCAAGGGCTGGTGCAGGATGACGACGTGATCAGCTTGGGTCCCATTGCTGCGGTTCGACAGCGCTTTGCGCAAGGTCAGGCGCCGGATTTCGATCTGGTGGATCGAGAAGGTCAGCCCGTTAGCTTGTCCCTGTTTGCCGATAAAAAAGTCATATTAATGACCTGGGCTTCCTGGTGAGGATGCCGCTTTGATCTGTCAGGTTGGCAGACAATCTATGAAGAATTTGCAGACCAAGGCCTTGTGGTCATCGGTGTCGCTGAGGATACCGGCGGTGAAGCCGCCGCCGGGCAGTTTATTGACGCGGCCAACAGTACCTATGTGCAACTGATCGACGAATCCCATACCATCAGCTCCTTGTATAATCTGGTGAATGTACCTTCGACAGTCTGGATTGACGAGCAGCAGCAGATCGTTCGAATTGATGAAGGCAGTTATGCTGAGAAGCATGAAATGCCCGGTATTTCCTTCGGTCGAGACGACTATGTCACGCTAGTGCGTGACTGGATGGAGAGGGGGGCAGACAGCGCCTACGTCAAAGACCCCTTAGCGCAACAGCATTTGCGTGTGCCGACCCAAGATGAAGGGCTTGCCGAGGCGAACTTTAAACTGGGGGTTTATTTCCAGCAACACGGCCAAAGAGCTAAGGCCACTCAGTATATGGATGAGGCCGGCAGGCTGAATCCGGCCAGCTGGAACTACCATCGGCAAAACTGGATCTTTGACGGTGAAGACCAGGCCCGCAGTAACTGGCAACAACGAGTCGCTGCTCGAGCTGGCAATCATTACTATCAGCCCATTGCGGGGGTTGATGACCTGACCTGAGCTCGTCAGCTGAATTCAACGTGAGGCGCAAAATCACCAGGAGAACTTGAATGTCGAATCGAATGAATGGCCAATGGTTGCTGGCCTCGCGGCCACAAGGCATGGTCAAGGAAAGTGACTTCGAATACGTTAGAACCCCCGTGCGGGAAATACAGGCGGGTGAATTTTTGATTCGTAATCTCTATTTGGCGTTTGAACCTGCCATGCGTGGCTGGATCAACCCAGAAGAAAGTTATGTTCCACCGGTACAAATTGGCGAGGTCATGCGCTCTGCCACAGTGGGTCAGGTGATCGAGTCACAGCACCCGGACTATGTCATTGGCGACTATGTCTCTGGCACTTTGGGCTGGCAGGAATATGCGATTAACGACGGCCAGCCAGGCATGATGGGAGCAGTGAGTAAAATTCCGGCAGGTGTACCACCGATCCTGTCGCTCAGTGCCCTCGGTGCAACGGGCCTGACGGCTTATTTCGGGATGCTCGATATTGGCAAGCCTCAGGCTGGCGATGTGGTGGTAGTCTCAGGCGCAGCCGGTGCGACAGGTTCCGTCGCCGGGCAGATTGCTCGAATTAAGGGTGCAAGCAGAGTCGTGGGTATCGCCGGCGGTCAGCAGAAATGCGACTGGCTAGTGAATGAGCTGGGCTTTGATGTCGCGATAGATTACAAACATGAAGATGTTCAGCAGCGTCTGCGCGAGGAGTGTCCGGCGGGCATTAATGTGTTTTTTGATAATGTCGGCGGTGAGATTCTGGATAGTGCGTTGCTCAACATGGCGCAAAATGGTCGCATAGTGTTATGTGGCGGCATATCTGCCTACAACGAAACCGAGTTGCCGGCGGGGCCAAGAAACTACATGCAACTGGTTATCCGTCGCTGCACCATGCAGGGTTTTATTGTCATTGATTACCTGGCTCAGGCGGGTCAGGCGATTGCGGAATTGTCAGGTTGGATTGCCTCCGGTGAGCTCAAGCATGCCGAAGATGTTCAGCACGGCATCGAAAATACGCCGAAAACATTTATGCGCCTGTTTGAGGGTAAAAATGTTGGCAAGCAACTGTTAAAGATCGCTGACGCGCCGATTAGTTAGGCCTCGTCATAGCCGTTGCGCGTAATACTCTCGACGCGACGTTCGGTGAAGTCGGCGTGAGAAATCCACAGATCCTGATGCAGGAATCCCCAGTCTCGGATAGTCGGCCCGGTAAACACCATCGACCAGGTGTTGGCCGTGACTTCGGCGATATAGTGCAGGTCGGTGGCCTGCCGGGTATAGATATCGCCAGCAACGTGGGTGATAGGGCCGCTGGGGGTCATTTCCGTGTAGCCGCCGCTGAGAATGATCGATTTGAAATGCCAGGGATGGTCATGTAGGACGGGATAATCTGGCGCCAAAATATGATGTAGGTATTGGTTTTCGCCCTTGCCTCGTGGCTTGACGCACCAGCGATGCAGGTAGCCCACCAGTTCTAGATCAGCCAGCCGCTGTGGCTGAAAAATAGATTTTTGTGGCCCTGGGCGTGGCTGTTCTTGGTCGTTTTGTTGGGTCATTTTAAACCTGATTGAAGTCATTAGATCGAGTTGGCAGCGCTCGAAAATTGATACAGTCCCTGTACTTCGCGAATCCCGGTGGTTGTCAGGGTAGCTTCGCCTCTGCAGGCTAGTGACGCCGCAAACTGAAATACTTCCTCACCAAACGCAATGGCTGACAGCAAGCCGCTATTCTCGCCGTTTATCATCCGTAGATCAATTTTTGAATAAGCGTCAGGGGGGCTAGGGCAAGCCCCGGACTCTGTTTGAGTTCGCTACGATTGAATTCGCTACGATTGAATTCACTGCGATTGAATTCACCGGGCTTGAATTCGCCGCTGCTGAAATCTTGGTGATGACCAAGCCTGACGATACCAAGGACTATAGAGCGAGAGTTTCCCGTCGCTGTCAGTTAATAACCTTAGCGGGAGCGTGCATGAGTCCCAGATAAACGTTGGCGTGCGCTGCTGACGAGACGATTTAGGTGAGAGTTTGCAGGTGGTTTGAGGCAGGTCAAGAGCGCGGTAGCGGGGTATGTTAAAACGCCCGCATGTATATACTCGCGTTGGTTAGCCTGATTTTCTTCGGTGTTAAGCTGCTCCAGTCAGGGATTGACCGGGATAGCACTCTGCGCCAGAGCGTTGGTGTACTCGTGTTGCTGATGACGGCTGGGTTGTTCGTTCTGATGGATATCTGGGGCGAGTGGCTCTGGTTTGTCAGTCAAGGGTATGAATCTCGTTTCTGGCGGCTATTGCTGGCCCAAGTCGCCGCTGTGTTGGGTGGCGGATTATTGGCTGGCGGTATGGGTTTTCTTCTGGCCTTGTATGCTGGCACGCATTTACGTCGGCTAGTGGCCAGCATTGGCGTGCTGGCAGGGGTTGTCTGGGGGTTGCAGCATTATCAGCTACTCCTGTTGTTTATCTATGGTGTCCCTACCGATACGGTCGAACCGATATTACAACTGCAGACCAGCTTCTACCTGTTCACGCTACCGCTACTTGATAGTGTCTTTTGGTTGCTGTTATTGGTTGCATCGGTGGCTTTGATGGCCGCCTTGTGGGTCTGGGAGTTCGGTGGCGCCATTCGGTTTCGTCATGTGGTAGAGACGCAAGGACACCCACTGGTGTTGCCCATGGCCAACGCGGGCTTTGCCTGGGTGCTTGGTGCCGGTATGGTGCTGGGGGTGTTTCATCTGCTGTATTCAGCTTGGGGCGTGGTTCAAGGTCCGGGTTGGGTCGATGTTCATGTGTTGTACCCCGCTTTATTGATTGTCACGTCGGGCTATGTGCTCGTGGGTTTGCTGCCCTTGTTCGGCGGTTTTAGGCGGTCCATGAGTCAGAAGCTGGACCACTGGCTGGCAGTACGTAGGTCGGCAATTGCAGCGATGGCGGTGGTCTGGTCGAGTATTGCACTGATCAGTCTCCTGGTGTTGGTTGTGGTGCCGGTCCTGGTGCAATGGTTGGTGGTTAAGCCCAACGAAATCACCTTTGAAAAGCCTTATATCGCCAACAATATTGACTTTACTCGGCAAGGTTTTCGACTGGATAAAATTGAAGCCAAGGCGTTTACCGCCTCCGAATCATTTGATCGAAAAACGATCGAGAATAACCGAAATCTATTGTCAGAAGTTCGTCTCTGGGACTGGCGTGCACTCGATGCGGTGTATCGCCAGTTTCAAGAAATTCGTCTGTATTATGAATTCGTCGATGTCGATATTGATCGTTATACTATTGGTGATCGCTATCGGCAGGTGATGGTCTCGGCCAGAGAATTGGCTCAGGATAACCTGCCGCCCCAGAGTCAGACATTCGTTAACAAACGCATTAAGTATACCCATGGATACGGTTACACCGCTGCGGCTGTGAGTGATTTTACAGCGCAAGGCTTACCGAACCTGTTGGTTAAGGATATCCCGCCAGTAGCCAGTGTCATGGAGTTGGCTGTAACCCGGCCCGAAATTTACTATGGCGAATTGACGACCGAACCGGTGATCGTCAATACCCAGGAAGCAGAATTTGACTACCCAAGCGGTGATAACAATGTTTACACACGTTATGAGGGTGAAGGTGGGG
>JABMOJ010000083.1 GCA_013204195.1 SAR86 cluster bacterium | reverse complement strand
GGTCTGGTGAGGTTAGAAATTGGCAGCACATCAAGGAGGTATCCTTGAACCCTGGCAAGCCTATGAGTGCAGAAGCGAAGGCAGCTTAGAATATGAGAAAACAGTGACAACTATCTTGAAAAACACCGTTAAGTTAACGACCCCATTTAAGTTTCGGCCGAAGCCTCTACAAGCGCCCCGGCAGCCTCAAGTTCCAAAAGCCTGGCTTAGACTAAAACTCTAACCGCAGCCCCAGCACGATGTTGCGCCCGGTCTCCGGTGCGACATCTTTGAGCACCGATGCGTGATTGCGCACCTCCTTATCCAGCAAATTGTTGGCCTTGCCGAACAAGGTCAGATCACTTCCCAGCACGTTGGCATGGTAGTCGACGGACGCGTTCAGCAGGGTGTAGCCTTTGGTGGTAGTCTCATTGACAGCGACGTCTGACTGTTTGCCTACCTGGGTGACTCGTAGCTTGTAGCGCCAATCCGAATGGGTATGGACAACCTCGGCGCCATAACGAAAGGGAGGGATGCGAGGCACATTGCCGTTGCTATCCAGGCGCGCCCGCACAAAGTCGCCGTTGAAGGACAATTCAGTAAAATGGTGTGGTCCTTGGCTGACAGGAAATGTAAATTCCGCCTCAATGCCGGTAAAGACAGCGCCATCCTGGGTCATCCGCGCTACGGCCACATCGCCAATAAAGTCCCCGGTATCGCGCATATACAGATAATCCTTAATATCGTTGTAAAACACGTTGACGTTGCCGGTGACCGCGCCCATATGGCGGCGCACGCCGATTTCAATATTGGTGGACTGTTCTTTGTCGACGGTAGGGTCGCCTATCTCGAAACGCTGTGTCGCCGCATGAGCGATCAACGCTTCGGGCTCTGGCTCGCCACAAGTATCATTGCTGATATTTGAGAAGCGCTCTTCAACACTGGCAGCCCGCTGGGAATGGGCCAGTGATATCATCAGGTTCGTATCATCGCGCACGCGCCATAGGGTCGAGGCACTGCCGCTAAAGCTATTGGTGCTGTCATCACAGGCAGACCCGGCCTGCTCCAATCTTTGCTGCTCGGCGCGCAGACCGAACTCATAGGTCAGGTCCCCCACATCCAGGCTCTGGACGCTAAACAGCCCAAGGGATTTGATATCAGTTGTTGCTATATAGGCTTCTTCGCCAATCGCACTAAAGGTCTTGCTGCCCACCTGCATACCCGTAACACCCGTGAGGTTACCGATGGGACGATGGGTTAGCGTGAAGCGACCTTCGCTCCCCTCATTGGTGTAGACGGTGCCGATCGCCCCATCGCCCTCAATCTCTGCATGTTGGTAGTCCACCACACTGACCTTGCCTTGTACCTGGGTGAAGAAGCCATCGAGCTCGCGTAGTCCCTCGAAGTCATAGCGATCTTGCCGCATGGCAATACGTATGCCTGACTCGGCTTCATGGACCTGTTCGTCTTCGTCGTGGGCCACTGGTTCCTCACCTTCGTGATGAGCATGGGCAGCCGCTGGCAGCCCATAATTGCTGCGGGATTGAGCGACAGACGCGCCGATATAGCCGCCATCGAAATGCCAAGAGAAACCACTCGTATTGGCATGGGCGCGGGTCTGCGAATTGTCGATCTGGCCCTTGCTTGCCAGCAGCTGCTCCAGGGCTTCCTCGTCACTAACATCGACGGTGTCTGGGTTGATGGCGAAGCCGTTGATGGTGGTGTTATTGCTCTCGCGATAGGTGCCATCGAGATGGAAGGCAAAATCGCCTGCCCCAGCTTCAAGCTTTAGCACCGTCGTTTGTTGGTCCGAGGCACTATCATTGCGCGTTTCTAGCAGGCCTGTGGGGGCCTGCGGCACCGAGGTGGGGATGCGGTTATCGATCACGTTCACCACGCCACCAATCGCGCCATTACCATAGAGCAGGGTCGCTGGGCCACGGATGACCTCGATGCGTTCGGCAAGCACCGCCTCGACACTATTGGCGTGGTCTGGGCTAATGGCAGACGCATCCATATTGCTCACCCCTCCTTGCAATACCTGTACTCGATTACCCGATTGACCGCGGATGATAGGCAGGCCTACGCCAGTGCCGAAGGAGGCGCTGCGCACCCCTACTAGTTCCTTGAGTGTTTCGCCCAAGGTGCTGGCGGCATTCTCTCTCAGCGCTTCGCCACTGAGGACGTTGACAGGCAGAGCCGTCTCGGCATATATGCGCTGCAGGCTCATTGTGACGATGACCTCTTCCATCTCCGCACTGGTATGGGCATCTTGGCCATAGGTATATGGGACACAGGTGGCGGCAACCGCAGCACAGAGCACGCGAATTTTAAATAAATACATAACATTGAACCTCTAAACGCAATACTTGATTGGTACACAACCCGGCCTATGCGCGCTAAGGTTCAGGCGTATTCAGGCACAAGTTGCATTAATTCCGCTGGCGCGGTGACTAAGATTCAGGCGTTGAGGGGCGGAGCGCGTGCGTTTGCGGGGACGTGCGCGATGACGATGGCAGTTTCAAATACCGGGTCAAAACGCTGTCTCAGGGTGGGAATAACAAAGTTTATGCTACTAGCCGGGAGAATGTCGTGGCCAAAGCCGATCTTCAAACACAGGGTACAGTCGACGTGCTTTTGGAGATCACCGCTGTGGGCATGCGCCAGTGTAAGGCCCTGCACAGACAAGAAAAACAAGATGACCGCCAGCACGAGATACTTGTTAGCACCCCGCGTGAAGAATTCACTTGTTTGTTTAGCTTGGATCATCGAGTCTCAGCAGGTTCAAAACAGCAGTACATTTGCGGACGTTACCACAAGAGCTGTAAAACAATAAACCCAATAAACCCAATAAACGTTTCTCTGCGCGAGACCAGCGGAGCAACGCTGAGTGGCATAGCTTGCAGGCACCCTCGCCTGCCGGTAACGATCACCCCAAAATATGTTCTCCTGAATAATTGGGGTCGGGGTAAAATTTACATTGGCTTTACGC
>JABMOJ010000082.1 GCA_013204195.1 SAR86 cluster bacterium | reverse complement strand
GTGCCAGCCTTGAGCAAATCATCACCGACAACCCAGGAAAGCGGGTCGCGGTGACTTGTCATGGTGGTGTGATCAATGTGTGGGCGGCCCATGTTATCGGTTTCGCGCCGCGACTGTTCTTCAACCCAAACTACACCAGTATTAATCGGTTTATGGCGTCCAGTGGCGGCGACAAGACGGTGATTACCCTGAACGAGCACCACCACCTCAAATAACCGGTTGGTGACGCGCCGCCAGTTTAGTCTGGCTGTTGGGCTCGACCTCGGGCCTGAACGTTCAGTCGTCGGGCCTCTAACTTGTTGGCGCTAACGTCACCGGTGTGGGCGATACTGCGTTTTTGCTCCTCTTGCAGGCCTTCTGCGAGGCTATGCTGGCAGCCATAATCGATCAACTGGTGCACCGTCTGCAGTGTTAATGGGTCGGCACTGCAGATATCGATTGCCAGTTGCTGGCAATGGTTGAGCAATTCATCGGCAGGCAACACCCGGTTTACCAGACCCCAGCGTTCCGCCGTTGCCGCATCCAGATAATTGCCGCTGAAGCTCAGCTCTTTGGCGCGCGAGGCGCCGATCAAGCGGGCGAGTCGCTGGGATAAACCCCAGCCGGGGACCACCCCCATGCGTACATGGGTGTCAGCGAACCGTGCTTCTGTGGAGGCAATGAGGATGTCGCACATCAGCGCCAGTTCAAAGCCGCCGGTGATGGCAAAGCCGTTGATCGCAGCGATGATAGGTTTGCCCACGCCAGTGACGGCGCTATGCAGGTCGGCACTGGAGACACCGCTGCGCAGGCCGGCCTGGCCCAGCTCTTTTAGGTCGAGACCGGCTGAGAAGCCGCGGCCTATGCCGGTGAGGATAATGACGCGAGTCTCATCATCGTCGCGCAGGCGCAAAAATGTATTGGTGATCGCCGCCCGTAAGGCATTTGACAGGGCGTTGAGTTGCTTCGGCCGATTGAGGCTGACGGTGGTGACGTGATCCTGGGTGGTGCATAAAAGTACATCTTGCTCGGAGTCTGGCATGACTGCTTTCCTGATTAAAAATTGAAGAATATCGCGGCGCGCATTTAGCCGACCCGCAGGCTTTGACCGCCATCGACCGGCAGGTTAACGCCAGTAATAAATCCCGCTTCGTCGCTGGCCAAAAATACGGCGGCGTGGGCTACATCCCAAGCCGTGCCCATTTTTTTGCCCAGTGGCACCCGTGAATCTCGCGCAGCGATCACCTCTTCGCGGGGTTTGCCCGTGGTGGCAGTGTAACCTTCGATGGCCATAGGCGTGTTCATCAAGCCCGGCAAAATAGTATTCGCGCGAATCCCATAGCGTGCATTACCCATGGCGATGTTCTGGGTCAGGGCCAGAATCGCGGCTTTCGAGGTTTTGTAGGCGACCATGCCGGTGGCCGCCCACGCTGCCACCGATGAAATGTTGGTAATGACGCCGCTGCCTTGTTCGCGCATGAAGGGAATCACATGCTTGCAGGTGAGCAGCATACTCGTGAGATTCACTGTCATAATGTTGTCCCAAGCGTCCAGGCTAATCGACGTTGCGCCGCGATCGCCAGTACCGATGCCAACATTGTTGTGCAGAATATCGATACGACCAAAGTGGTCTGTACACGCTCGGGCCATCGCAATGCACTGATCTTCCTGGGTCACGTCCATCGTCCAGACCATGGCCTCAAAGCCTTCCGCCTCAATCATCTGCTGAGTTTCGGTGGCAGATTCGCGATCTCGGTCCACGAGCATCACCTTGGCACCTTCGCGGGCAAACAGGATGGCGGTCGCTCGACCGTTGCCGATGGTGGTGCCGGGTGTTTGACCTGCGCCTGTGACGATGGCGACCTTACCTTTTAAACGCTGCATAGTGCTTGATCCCCGAAAACTGCCGCTGAATTTTGGTGTCGTGGGTGGTTCAGGCTATCAGGACCGTTGACTCGACCACTGACTTCGCGATCGTTCTTGATTGTCTCGTGGTTGACGACGACTGCGATCCAGAGCCAGTTTTATCGTGATTGTTGGCATCCTGGCAAGCTTTGTCTGGGTCTTGCCGAATCTGCCGCTGCCGGAACGCTAGGCCTTTTTGAGAAAACGGCAGGTTAGGAGCGGGTTCTGGCATCAGCGGGTAGGGCGGCTGCCAGCCAAGGCCTCATTTCAATCTGGGTTGGTCGCCAGTGGCGTACTTGCCGACGCAGCGGCCGCGATCTCTTCTCGGACTCTGGATCGAATCCGTTCGTGGACTTGTAGCGTCAAGGCACTAGCCGATATATCAGCGAACATTGCCGGTTCGATCGGCTCAAGCACTTCGATGTGGACGTCGGTCCGGCCATGAAAATTCAGGCTGTCCTTGGGCACCGCATTCTTCGAGCCGTTAATGACGATCGGTAAAATCGGTAGTTGTAGACGTTTGGCGAGGATAAATGCGCCTTCCTTAAAGGGCCGCATCTTGCCGGTTGGCGATCGAGTACCTTCCGGAAATAGAAAAACCGAGCTGCCTTGTTGTAGATGGTGGCTGCAGGCTATGTACATTTTTTTGATGCTAGTCTTGCTACCTCGGTCGAGACGTACGTACTGATTCAAAAACATATTCCAGCCGATCAAAGGGACGAGAAATATTTCCGACTTGGAGACCCATTTAAAATGGGTGAACAGGGTGAACGAAACCAGAATATCAACCAGTGACTGATGGTTGGAGACGATGATATAGGTCTTTGTCGGGTCAATATGCTCGCGACCGGTGACGGTGACGGTCCAGGGTGGGAATATCCAGATATACAGACTGGCCCAAAAACAGGTGAACTGGTGAAGTAGCCACAGTCGTTTGTCGAAAAGATAGGTTGTCAGCCAGATGAGCAGTGCGACCAGGAAAAAAACGGACGAACTCGCGAAGACAAACGCAATATACAGGATCGCAATGAGTCGATTAGCCAGGGAGGTGAGCATGGTTGAGTGCAGCGGAAGAGTTCAGGCGAGATGATACCATGGCGTGATCGGCGCAGATC
>JABMOJ010000081.1 GCA_013204195.1 SAR86 cluster bacterium | reverse complement strand
TGCCCAGGGGCGGCACGAGCCTCGAGAATGCCTTCGCCGCGCTCACGACGATGAACCCGAAGCCGGACAACGTCATCCTGATCACCGACGGCTTGCCGACGCAGGGCGTCTCCGCGCCGCTGCTCGCCAAGACAGTGGACGGCGGTCAAATATGCCTACATGGACGCCCGTCGCTATGCGTCGCTGCGAGGTCTGACGCTGCGTGGCACGCAAAAAATTTGGGATTCATCCATCGCCGCGATTGGCATGCTGTGGGCCCGACAACAGCATCCGGATATCCTTAAAGGCTATACCGATAGAGTCTACTCGCGCTTCTGGCAACGCCAATTGGATATTGAGGATCCTCAGGTCATCGGTGCGCTGTTGGCGGAGGCAGGTGCCGATGTGGGAGGTTTTCCGGTCTATTTGGCCGGTGCCGGTAGAGATGAGCACGACCAGTTGCAAGAGCGCATCTTGGACCTGGGGTATTTCGGCGTACCCACTTACGTGATTGATGACGAGGTGTATTTTGGTCGAGAACAGTTGCCTCGAGTGCGCTGGCACCTGGCGGGTGGGACGGGGCCTTTTCCGGATGTTGCCTACGATACGGTACTGAATTCGTGAGCCTGCAAACGCAGGTGTCTGCCACCGCCGATCTGGTCATTTGTCTGGATTTTACTGATCCAGAGAGCTATCTGGCGTTGGCTGCAAGTCAGGCGCTGGTGAATGATCTGGGCTTGACTGTCCAATGGTTGCCTCTTGAGGCGGGTTTGGGACGCATCTCGAGTCGGCCACCGCAGGTGTCTGATGATCCTCAGGTGCACTACAAGGCCCGCCGGGCCTTGGCGCGGCAGAAAAATGCCGAGGCCGAGTTGCGTCGTACTTGTGAATTGCTGGATATTCCCTTGGCGAATAGCCAGCCCCAGTTCGACGCGAGCTCCGCGGCGATGGGTCTGCTATACGTGAATGCGATGGCGTCAAATGCGCCGCAGTATATTGAAGGTATCTATGAGGGTATCTTTCGGCAGGGTGACCCAGTGGCGACCGTAGTGACTCAGGTCTTGTCAGGGTTGGGGATTGACCTGGCTAGCTGGCGGGATTTTACGGCGGGTCCTGGGCCTGTCGTCTTGCAGCAACTGGCGGATGAACTGCTGCTCATGGGGGTCTTCGGCTCACCGGGGTATCTTTATCGTGGCGAACGTTTTCAGGGCAGGCAGCATCTGCCCTTACTGCGATGGTATTTAACCGGTGGAGAGGGTGCCGCTCCGGTGTAATTTTTGCGCCAGCGATTCTCTGCTTCAGATGAATAGTAATAGGGAAAGTCACCGAATGACTGAAATGAACCACGAATTTGCCCGCCGCGCCATGACCGCCCATGAGGCATGTCAGCCCATGCCTTTGTTGAGTGATAGTGACGCCCCGCCGCTGAGTCGTGGTTACGAGCTGCAGCGAGCCTACGTTGATTTGTTGCTGAAGGGTACTGGGGGGCTGTCGGAGATGCGTCAGCCCCGGCATATCCGAGGTTTCAAGGCGGCGCTCACCAATATCGCCGCCCAGCAGTCGATGGGCATGACGACGCCGGCCGGTGGTGTTTTGGTGTCGGGACACGAGTACCGGTCACCTTGTCAGATCAAACTGGCAGATTTTTGCCGGCCGATCATAGAGACGGAAATTGGCTATCGAATAAGCCGAGCGGTCACCCAGCCGGTCAGCCTTGGAAACCTCAATGAGTATATCGATTGTTCATTGCCGATGGTTGAAATTGCCGATGCCGGCTATGCCACCCCCAATGCTGCTGGCAGGACTATGTCTGGTGCCGATTTGGTGGCCGCCAACTCGGCAGCGGGCGGCTATATTATCGGATTAGCCGATCTGCAGCCCGTGAACACGGACGACATTGAAGTGACGCTGCACCGCGGTGATGAAGCGCTGAGTCTCGCTCATGGTCGCGATGCGATGGGCAGTCAGGCCGCGGTACTGGTCTGGCTTATCAATCATTCTCTGGCCCAGGGATACGCCGTACTGAAGGGCCATTATCTGATGACCGGTTCTTTGGGTCGAGTGCAATTGGCGAGCCCCGGGCATTACATTGCGCAATACCTGTGTGATGATGCGGGAGCGCCCAAAAGTTTTGGCCGAATCGAATTTGACATTATCTAAGGTTAGCTGGAAAGCGAGTGTTCGGTATTAGCGCGACATAAAGTGATTGTCAGGATTGGTTTAAGGCAGTATTTTCAGCTCAAGAATTCATAACTAAAAAAGAGGATGTGTTCCATGGACTTCGACATACCAAAAGATTTACAGGATTATTTGAAAGTACTCGATCAATTCATTCTTGATGAGATCAAGCCCCTGGAGCAGGAGAACGACAATATTCGCTTCTTCGATCATCGTCGCGAAGACGCACGAACTGATTGGGAGCGAGGCGGACTGCCGAATGAAGAATGGGAATCATTGCTGCGCGAAGCCCGACAACGAGCGGATAAAGCGGGTCACTACCGCTACCCGATAGACAAGCAATATGGTGGCCAGAACGGCACCAACCTGGGTATGGCGGTGATTCGCGAGCACTTTGCGGCGATGGGACTGGGTTTGCATAATGACCTGCAGAACGAGCACTCCATTGTTGGTAACAACGTTGGTTTGCTGCTGATGCTGGCCTATGGGACGCCGAGCCAACAGGCGGAATGGGTTCCCTTGTTGCTGGAAGGTAAGCGGGGCTTTGCCTTTGGAATCACCGAGCCGGATCATGGCTCTGACGCGACTCACATGGAAACGAACGCCGTACGGGATGGTGACGGCTGGCGAATCAATGGCGAGAAAACCTGGAATACCGGTATTCACAAGGCCCAATACGACATGATCATGGCGCGTACCAGTGGCAAGCCAGGCGATGGCGAAGGCATTACGGCTTTTCTGGTGCCGATGAAAGCCGAAGGCATGAAAATTGAAGAGATGCTCTGGACCTTTAACATGCCGACCGATCACGGCCGGGTCTCGATCACGGACGTACACGTTGATGACTCTGCGATATTTGGTGGCGAGGGCCGCGGCTTGCAGGTGGTGCAACATTTCTTCAATGAGAACCGGATTCGCCAGGCTGCCTCTAGCCTCGGTGCTGCCCAGTATTGTATCAATGAATCGGTAGCCTACGCGATGAAGCGCAAGCCCTTCGGTAAGCCATTATCCAGCAATCAAGGTATTCAGTTTCCGCTGGTCGAGCTTCAGGCGCAGTGCGAAATGCTTCGGGCGCTGATCCACAAGACTGCCTGGCAGATGGACAAGTACGGTAATTTCATGGTCTCTGACAAGGTGTCTATGTGTAATTACATAGCGAATCGATTGTGTTGTGACGCGGCTGATAGGGCCATGCAGGTTCACGGTGGTTTGGGCTATTCGCGGCATAAGCCATTCGAGCATATATATCGTCATCATCGTCGCTACCGAATCACCGAAGGTGCGGAAGAGATTCAAATGCGCAGAATCGCAGGTTACATGTTTGGTTATATGAATCAGAAGGCGCCAAAGGGTGTAAAGGTAGACTAAGCATGGATGCAGATAAGACGAGATTCGAAGCAACTCTTGAAGGGATATTGGTGCGCAATATCCCTGATTTTCAACAATTGCTGCGAGTCGATCGATTGTCCGGTGGTGCGAGTCAGGAAACCTACCGCATAGCGATCGAGACGCCGACGGGTGAACAGTTGTTGGCGATGCGTCGAGCGCCGGGGGGTGTCAAGGTAGAGCCGGTGCCAGGCCATCCGGGACTGGATGTTGAGGCGCTGTTGATGCGCAGTGCCCGCGCCGTGGGTGTGCCAGAACCACAAGTCTATTATGTGTTACAAGACGAAGATGATCTGGGTGAGGGCTTCATCATGGAGTGGCTTGAAGGCGAAGCCCTGGGTGCGCGGATCGTTCGCGCACCCGCCTATGAGCAGCTGCGGCCTCGACTCGCCTACGAGTGTGGCAAGTTAATGGCAAAAATCCACCAGATCGACCTGGATGCCACCGGGTTAAGAAGTCGCTTGTTTGAAATCACCCCGAAAGAATTTGTGGAGCAGAGTTGGGAGCGCTACCGTTTGCTGGAGACGCCGCAGCCGATGATTGATTTCACGGCTCGATGGCTGATGGAGCATCTGCCGGTAGCCCCGCAGATGCGCCTGGTTCACAACGATTTCCGCAATGGTAATTTTTTGGTTGACGAAACAAAAGTGGTTGCTGTGCTCGACTGGGAAATTGCCCATATCGGTGATCCCATGCGCGATTTGGGCTGGATTTGTGTCAACTCCTGGCGATTTGGCGGTGCGCAGCCAGTGGGCGGGTTTGGTGAGTATGCAGACTTGTTTCGTGGTTATGAGGAAGTCTCGGGTCAGCCCGTTGATATTGAACAGGTAAAGTTCTGGGAAGTCTTTGGCTCTTTTTGGTGGGCCGTGGGTTGCCTGGGTATGGC
>JABMOJ010000080.1 GCA_013204195.1 SAR86 cluster bacterium | reverse complement strand
GCATCGTTGCGCATAGGTCAGCTGTTGGTATCGGTTCTTCATCACGTCATCTCTTGCCGGAGAAAAATGAAGAAGAGCTTACCTTCAGCTGGCCTTCTATTCTACCGGGTTAGATGATGCACTTCAGAGTTGAATCCAAGGACTAAATATAGCTGCCAGAAGACCTGCTTCGGCCAGGCTTATCTGATAGACATTGACGCTGTAAGGAACGAGCCACTGCGATATCGCCACAAACGAACCAAACACCAGCGCATAGTACAAGCCAAACCGCCATACGATGCCGTGCTTCAGCGGCTCAAGCCGTTCTGCTAGCGATTTTTTGTGAGCGTCGGCGAATCTGCGTGGTTTGCTGCCGAAGAAGAACAATAGGGCCATCAACACCAAGACACAGGCATACAATCGTGGCAAATAGCGCCAGGCTTCTGCTGGCTCGGAGCCCAGTGCCAGATAGGTTAATATTGAAGGGGCGGCAAGACTGGTAATTGCAGCACCGGCATTGCCCATACCAAAAATACCGAGTGCCGTGCCTTGTTTTTCTTGTTTGTACCAGCACGACACATACCCAATACCTACCGCGAAGCTACCCCCTGCCAGGCCGAACCCCAGACTGCACAGGAGAAAGCCAGCAAAGCTGTCGACTATAGAAAGCAGATACATAGGAACGGCCACGACGAGCATGAGTAAGGTCAGGACCGATCGTCCCCCAAACCTGTCTGTGAGTATCCCGAGGGGTACGCGGCTAATTGCTCCAGTTAGAATAGGTGTGGCGATTAGCCAGCCAACTTGTTGAGCAGTGAAATCATAAACGCCGTTTTGCACAAGATACGTCACTAAAATGGCGTTGATAACCCAGCATGCGAAACAAATAGCAAATGCAATTGTAGCGAGTGTTAAGGCGGTTGTTGCCTGGCGACTTGACGCTTCTTGGGATGCTTCATGTACAGCAGTCACTTTTTTGAATCCTTATGTATCTTGAAAAAAATTCGTGAATGCGATCAAATCGACATCACATTGAAGTCATCTTCAATGTCTTTGCTGGCGATCAACACGCGTTGAGCGACAGTCGAATAAAGAGCATTAGCCGCATACCCGCACAAGAGTGACAAAGATTGCTGCTGTAGGTTGTCCAACGATGGAGTCTTGATAAAGAGCCAGCCATGACCAAGTTCATGGTGGAGAGCAAAAGGGAAGATGACTCCCTCTGTAGCGAAAATGGGTTCGGATCGTGCACTTTGAGAAACGAGATGATTTGTGTTTTTGACTAGGCGTGCAACAACCTCCCCTCCATCATCAGTCTCGCCCTCTGCTCGATGGGTAATATAACTGCTTGGGACTTCTGATTCGTCGAATGTCTCCAAGGATAGAATTGTTAGATCGCTCTGTGCGATTTTTGACGCAGTATCAAGAATGCGCTCCAGTGCCACTTCCACTGGATCAAACGAGTATACGGACATTGAGCATTCGTGAATTAATGCTAGGGCCCTTCGGTGACGTTCGAGGTCATCGAGTTCGGTCCAAGCTTTTAATGCCGTGCGGATAGTTGAATAGAGCTTGTTCGCAGTCATCTCTGATTTCGCCAGATAACCATCAATATCGTAGGTATCTATGGTTTCCTTTTCCGGAGATGAACCGGGTTGTCCTGTTCTTAATATTATCCGCACAAATTGGTTGTTAAGATCTTCGCGAATGGCACGGCAGGCATCTAGCCCTGCATGATCACTTTCCATAACTACATCCAGAAGAACGACGGAGACGCCTGGATGTGCCGCCATCATGTCCACAGCTTCTTTGCCGCTATGTGCGGCTAAAAATTCACACCGTTTACCTTGATGTTTGAACCCACGCAGACTGAGCTGCGTCACTGCGTGAACATCTTCGTCATCGTCGACAATGAGAATTTTATATTTTGACTGTGACACCGGCGACTCGTTTCGTGGCCCTAAGGGCCCGAAGTTATCAAGCTTGCTGCGACATGGCAAGCAAATAATTAGAGTAACAGGGTTGTCTATCTTGCTGATTTGAGTGTTAGCGACAGGCTGGGTAATGATGAGCCGCAGGCTCGCGAAGGTTGCGGCTCATCAACCTCGGGTTAGTCTGCATCCTCTGACGAGCTGGTTTTACGAGCGGACAAGGTGTCGATGTTGGCATTGTGCGTGTCGCGATTGATCTTGTAGGTTGAAACGCACCACAGGCCGATCAGGAATAATGTGCAGTACAGCGGCAGAAACAATCCAGCCAGGTTCATTCTAATTTCGTCGGTGACCTGGTCGAGGCTAGTGACGCCGTCAAGCCCCACCAAAGACACAATTGTGCCAGCGCCGATGATGCCGCCAGCAGATATGGCCTTGCCAGCAAAGCCTCGGGCTGCATAAAACAAGCCTTCCGATCTTCGTGCTGTGGAGACTTCACTGTCCTCCACCACATCGGCCATCATCGAATCGAGCAATACCCCGCCGATGATGCTGCAAATGACTTCGGCGACGATAAAGGCGCTATAAATACTCAGGCTCAGCCAGCTGCCGAGGCCCGGCCAATAGCCAGACAGCAGCAAGATGTAAGGTATGGGATAGAGGCTGATATTGACCAAAATAGCGCCGATAGCAGCGTTCTTTTTGCCGTAGCGGCCGCCAAAATAGGGCGCGGCCCAATAGGCGATAGCGGGCGAGAGCATGACGCCGATTCCAGTAACGGCAATCTGCTGACCGGAGAAGCCGAAGAAGTAGGTCGTGTTATACAAATATAAAGCTGTGCCTAAGCCGCCGGCGATGCCGACGATTAGTCCGTAGAAGAACAGGGCGGCAAAGTTGCGGTTCTTCACTGACTGAAATATTTGGCGAATTTCTCGGCCGATCTCCCTAAACTTGAAGCGCTCGGCGGGCTTTGGCAACGCCGCCATGACTTTCTGAGTGCCAAGTGCGGATAAGATAATGACTAGCGCGATAACGCAGGCGCCCACAGTGGCGTAGATGGTGTAGCCGGTTTGAACAGCGACCCCGTAAACCCCAACCCAGAACATGAAGTTCAGGGTGTGCAGCCCATTACCGCCATACCAGCCAAAGGCATAGCGTAACGCCAGCCACTTATTGCGATGATCATAATCTTTTTCGAGATCGGGCAGCATGGCCGTGGACGGCACTTCGAATAGGGTTGTGCCGGTTCTGATGATCATGGCCAGTACCAGAATGTACCAGAAAGCGTTGCTGTCGGTAATTTCAATGACCGGATTAAACAGGGCATAGAAGGAAAACGGCAGCACGAATAGCGCCGCATACATAAATGGATGACGCCGGCCGAGGCGGGAATGGGTTTTGTCTGACCAATGACCGAGTAGCAGGTCAGAGATGGCATCCCAAACCATCGCGATGGCCAGGGCGATAGAAGCCAAGTAGCCGGGTACACCAAGTACCTGGTTGGCATAGATCAGCAGCAGATAACTGAAGGCGTTGTTCTTGATGCCATAGGCTGCAGAGGCGGAACCGTAAAACCAGAATATTGCGCGTTTTTCCAGGGGTTTGGTAGTGATAGTGTTTCCCTCATGAGTGTCTGCGCGGCAGGCCGCTGATCGGTCACTGCATGGCGAGGCAAATCAGATGCCGTTGGAAACAATATACACGGTTGTTGAGTTAACGAGAAACCCTCAGAGATGATGCCGCCTGGTGCCCGTTTGAAGCGTCACCAGGCGTAGTCAAACCCTGTAGTTTATTGCTGCTGGCGCTTGAAAGCATAAAAACCCAGGAGGCCAGCGCCGGCGAAGATAAACATGGCGGCATAGGTCATGGGTTCATCAGCGCTCAGGCCGGTCAAGGAAATGACTGCAAACGCCAGACCAATGGCGATGCCGATCATGCCCCACTTGAGATCGGTATCGATATCTCTGACGCGATTCTGAAGAAAGACTTTGTCGATGACTTCGACCGAGACTTCCTTGTTGAGAAGATGCTTCCGCATCACATTGTCAGAAATCACGCGGGTAATGTAGGCGATCATCCAGAACATGGCTGGGACGACGATAATGGGGATGAGTTCTCCGGGCATGGCAGGTTCCTTTCTTTTGGGTTGATGTAAGTGGTCGTTATTAATGAGAGGCGCTGACACCTGGAACGGTTGCAAATTGTTTCATGCCGATGCCGAAGGCCTGAATACTGGCCTTTCGCTGCCAAATTGATCAATCTGTTGCAACCATTCACAGGCCCCTGCCGTCTAGTTATTATGAGCGATGCTGACACAGCTGTAATTCAGGCAGTACTCGATGGCGACAGCGAGCGCTATCGAGAGCTGGTTGCGCGCTATTCGGCCGCTGTAGGCAACTATATCTACCGCATGATCCCCAATGCGGCGGACCGGGAAGAGGTCTGCCAGGATGTTTTTGTGAAGGCGTATGTGAATCTCAGCCAGTTTCGATTTGAGGCGAAATTCACCACCTGGCTCTATACCATCGCCTATCGGCAGGCGATTGAGCATTTGCGCAAGAATCGACTTGAGACGGTGACCCTTGATGGGCATGATATTTCCAGTGCTGAGGATCTTGACGCCGCACATTCAAAGCAAGAAAGCGCGAAGCAAGTTCGCGATCAGATCAAGCGTTTGACGACTGAGGAACAAACAGTACTGACGTTGTACCACTATCAGGAAATGGGCTTGGCAGAAATCGGTCAAATAGTCGGTAAGCCGGAAGGTACCATCAAGAGTGACCTGTTCCGGATCAGGAAAAAATTGAAACAGGGGCTTCAGCGCCAGTTTGCCATTCGCGCTGGTGTCGATTATCAGGACAAGGTGAGCATATGACAGACAGGGATCGGGATATCCAGGCCCATCTGGACGGCGAGTCCAGACTCTCCAGCATAGACGATGATGTCAGACTCTATCAATCCATCTATGAGGAGTTGGCGTCAGCCCCTCCCGAGAAAGTGTTGCCTGACGATTTTTCCGATCAGATCATGGCGAGAGTCAGGGCAATCGATGCTGCTGAGGCGGTGAGTGAAGATATGGCTTTGGTGAACCCTGGGATCAAGAGCCTGATGGTCAGTTTGCTGGCCGTGATCATCGGCACCATGGCTGCGGCGACGCTTGTTTACGGCTTCAGTCAGGCCTATCAACTGAGCTTTGACAGTGCCGGCGCCATGAATCTGGTCACAGTTGTCGTTGGGCTTATCCCTGCAGGTTTGCCCGTGATCTATGGCCTGGCGGCGGGCGCCCTGGTTATCTGGTTAGATAAGGGCCTGCGATCCCTGTTCCCAGTCTGGACAGGATCTAGATGATTTTGTAGCACGGATTGTATTTCGTGCCCGGCAGTTTCATTCGATGTTGTTCAGCAAACGACAGCAACAGCGCATCGATCTCTGCCATGAGTTGCGGTTCGCCAGAAATTTCGAACAGACCGTGTTGCTCGACTGCCCGTATCCCTTCTTCTTTGACATTACCGGCAACCAACCCGGAAAAAGCCCGGCGTAAATTTGCCGCCAGCATATAAGCTGGTTGATCCCTGTGGATTTGTAGGCCCCGCATATTGGTGTGATTCGGCTCAAATGGCACCTGAAACTCATGGTCGACCTTCAGCAGCCAGTTAAAATAATAGGCGTCATTCCGCGCTTTGCGAAACTTCCTGACCCGTTTCATGCCCTTCAACATCTCCGCCGCAACCAGCGCTGGATCATCGACGATGATCTGGTAAAAGGCCTGTGCCTCTGTGCCCAGAGTTCTGCCGATAAATTCGTGAATTTTCTCAAAGTATTCAGCGGCGCTGGCTGGCCCGGTGAATATCAGTGGGAAGGGCATGTTGGCGTTGTCTGGATGCAGCAGCACGCCGAGCAGATACAGGATTTCCTCGAGGGTACCAACACCGCCAGGGAAAACAATGATCCCGTGGCCGGTGCGAATAAAGCTCTCCAGGCGCTTTTCGATATCCGGCATGATGACCAGTTCGTTGACGATCGGGTTCGGTGGCTCGGCGGCAATGATGCCTGGTTCTGAAAGACCAATATATCGACCCTGTGGCAGTCGCTGCTTGGCGTGGCCGATGGTGGCGCCCTTCATCGGTCCCTTCATGGCACCCGGACCGCAGCCGGTACAGATATCCATGCCCCGCAGGCCGATCTGATAGCCGACGTCTTTGGTGTAGTCGTACTCTTGCCGACCAATGGAATGACCGCCCCAGCAAACCACGATATTCGGTGGTCGCATGGGTTTGAAAATCCCGGCGTTACGTAATATGTGAAATATGGCGTCAGTAATGCCGTCACTGCTGAGAGTGTCAAACAGGGGGTTGTCAGTAATTTCGTTGCTGACGTAAATAATATCCCGGAGCACTGCGAACAACAGTTCCTTGATACCTTGTATCATCTTGCCTTCGATCAGTGCCTCAGCTGGGGCGTTGATCAGTTCCAGCCTGATACCACGTTCAAGCTGGATCAGGCGGATATCAAAATCCGGATACAACTCCAGCAGTGACTTGGCATCATCCACATGGTTGCCGCTGTTGAGTACTGCCAGCGAGCATTTGCGGTAGCTGTAGTAAAGTCCGGTCAGGCTCTTGTCGAGGAGTTTGTTCACCTCTTGCTTTGACAGAACCTCGAGGTGCATGTCAGGCGTAACCTTGATGTTGGCGACTAGCACTGGTTTGTTCGTGGCATTTCTCCTGCTTGCTATTTAAAAAGACAGGTTTAAAGCAGTGCCGATACCGCAGCACAGAATTCTGTCGTGGTGCCTGTACCTTTCTGGTCCGGGGTCAACACCTGGCCTTGCTGATACACCTGCTCTACTGCTCGTCTGATCCGCTGAGCCGCATCCGGGAACTCCCGGCATGAGCTCGGGAGCTTACGGACTCGATCCGGGAGCTACCAGACAGCATCCGGAACTCCCGGCCCATGCGTCTCCGCTGACATCGCCAGGGTGGAGTACGCGACGGGGGGTGGG
>JABMOJ010000079.1 GCA_013204195.1 SAR86 cluster bacterium | reverse complement strand
CTCAGTTGGTAGAGCGCGACCTTGCCAAGGTCGAGGTCAGGAGTTCGAGCCTCCTTACCCGCTCCAACAAGTTAATGGCGATCTGCCATTAACTTAATCAAATAGCCCCATTGGTAACTGTCGACGCAGGCGGAACTTTGCCAATGGCAGCTTTAGCACTATCTTCAGCACTATCTTCAGCACTATCGTCAAACCATCGTCAAACCATCGTCAAACCTCAAAAGATTTACTTTGAGTCATGTTGTACCTCAACACACGCACGACTCCAGACCACCTCTTTAGGCTGCGGCATAGTGACTTTGTTCGTGACGCCAATATCGGCTTGAGTGAACCGCGATGACCACACTGCGTTAACATTCTAACGACCACCGAGCGCGACTAAAGCTACGCCGGCGCTTGAATTAGTGAAGCTGTCTTGAGAATGAATGAATCCATTACCCACTTAGTCTAGACCCGCTTAGTCTAGACCCGCTTAATCTAGACCCGCTTCGCCTAGAAGCACTTAGCCCCGCATCCATTGACCGGTATCAATGTCGGCCACCAGCACATCAGCCAGACTCCACGCATCACAGTTTACCAAGGCTATCAGCATGCTCGGCGTCGAAAGAATACTGGTGGCGATAACACAAGATGAAGGTGCGGCTTTCGTTCTCGAAAAAGCTGTCATTCTGGCCAACGCCGCAGATGCCAAGCTTGAGGTCATTCATGTGGTCTACGAAAGCCTGGCAGACCTATCCGTCCAAGCGGTCGAAAAAGATCAGACACTAAAGACGTTTATTCTCTCGGCTGCGGAAAGCTGGTTAGAAGACCAACTTGATGGCGTGCGCCACAAGGTCAAGTCTCTCGACTCTGCGACGCTTTGGAATAAAGATGCATGGCAGGGCATTCTTCATGCGGCGGAGGTCAGCCAGAGTGACCTGATCATCAAGGCGACCAATATCGAAGAAGATAGAGCACTCTCTATTCGCACGCCTCAAGATTGGAATCTACTGCGACACACAACGATTCCTGTGATGCTAGTCAAACCCAGTGCCTGGATTAAGGCGCCGATCATCATGGCGGCGATTGACGCGCTGAACGAAGATCAATTTGAACTGAGCAAAAAAGTGCTGATTGAAGCCGATCAGCTAGCCTCCATTCTGGGCGGCGAACTGGCTATCGTCTGCAGCTATCCGCTGCTAGAGCCCTGGGCCGGACAGGCCGCCGTGGGCATCGATTTCCAGCAACTGCGAGATGACATAGAGCGGGTGGCCCGCAAGGCCATTGCCAAGCTCACCGATGCGGCCAATGTTAGCTTCAATTATCTGTATATCGAGGAAGGCCGACCGGCCATGCGCCTGCGCAGCCTCGCAGACGAAACCCAGGCTGAGATATTGGTGATGGGTACCGTTGGCCGAACGGGCGTCAAGAGCTTCGTGATCGGCAACACCTCTGAGACGATCCTGCAATATACCCAGTGTGACGTGGTGGTCTTACGCTAAGACCACTGGCAGTGCTGACCCACCACCAAACGCTTCACTATTTGGGCTGCGTTCTGCCCATAGTGAAGCGCAGTTACTTCCGCTGAGACCGCTCAGGCCTAGCCAACAAACGAGCCGCCAGCACCCCCGCCAATAGCCCGAATAGATGCCCTTCCCAGGAAACAAAACCATTCTGAGGCAAGACACCAAAAATCATGCCGCCGTAATAAAACATCATCATGGCTCCGACTAACAGGCTACCTAGCCGTCTCTCATAAATTCCGACGGCCAACAGAAAACCCAAATAACCAAACACCAAGCCGCTGGCGCCAATATGATAAGCAGGTCGACCGAAGACCCACACACCAAACCCACCGACAATCATAATCAGCAGCGTCGCCTTGATGAACGCTTGCGTACCGCGCAACGCAACGAAGAAACCGAGAATCAGCAGCGGCACTGTGTTCATCAACAAATGGACCAAATTGGCATGCAACAATGGCCAGATGAAGATACCCGATAAACCCTGCCAGTCACGAGGATAAATACCTAGCCCATTGAATGTCATGCCATAGGCGCTATTCACGACCTGCACTATCCAGACCAGGGCGACAAGCCAGAAAATCCGTCGTAAGCTGGCCAGCCATTGATTCACAACCAACCGAGGCAAGCTAATCCTGCATTACCT
>JABMOJ010000078.1 GCA_013204195.1 SAR86 cluster bacterium | reverse complement strand
GCATCGTTGCGCATAGGTCAGCTGTTGGTATCGGTTCTTCATCACGTCATCTCTTGCCGGAGAAAAATGAAGAAGAGCTTACCTTCAGCTGGCCTTCTATTCTACCGGGTTAGATGATGCACTTCAGAGTTGAATCCAAGGGTGCCTATCACTAGCCTAATATATACTCGCCGGAACTGTTCAAAAGTTAAGCACAAAAAAACTAACTAGGCGTACCTAACCCGCAGCAGAGAGCTCGTTTCACTCATTCAGATGTAGATGCACATGAAACCACTGAATTACTATTTTATAGGCGCCGGTAGCTGGTTTCTGGCATTTGGCATTCAATCAGTAGTCTTCGCCTGGATGGTGACCATGGTACTGGATGAAACTGCTGACAGGGTGGGTATAGCGCAGATGGCGTTTATGCTACCCACCATGTTCTTTATGTTGCTGGGTGGCAGCCTCGCAGACCACTATGGTGGTAAACGTATTGCCATCATCGGGCACATATTGGCGTCCATTGCTCCATTATTTCTCGCCATTACGGTCCTAACGGGAGAGCTCACTTATCAAAGCGTCATTATCTTCGCCGTCATCATGGGTACCGCCCAAGCGCTGATCACCCCGGCCAGAGATGGGCTTCTGCCATTGGTGGCTGACGGTAAGATCCAACGTCTCGTCGTTCAGGCCAGCATGATCCAGTTCGGCATCCAGGCCTTCGGTTTTTTGATCGCCGCATATGCAGATGAACTAGGCGCCGCGACCATGTTGCTGCTGCAGTTCACTGCATTGCAAATCGGAATGTTGGCATACATTAAACTCAAGCTCCCCTACCAACGGCCTGCGCCGGTGAACCAGCATCCATTCAGGCAAATCAGCGAGTCGGTCCTAGAAGGTTTTCGAACCGTCAAAGCGTCCCCCTACCTACGCGCTGTCGCATTTCAAAACGTGGCAATGGGCACATTTTTCATGGGCTCCTACATCGTCACTATTCCCTTACTAATCCGTGAACTCTATCAAGGCGGATCGGTAGAATTGTCGTGGCTCAATGCCGCTAACTCGTTTGGCATAGTCGTCACCATTTTATATCTGATGCGCATCGGTGACATCCATAGGCAGGGCCGAGCGTTACTATTAGCTCAAGGCGTTGGCTCTGTTGCACTCGCTTGTGGCGGTTTGGGTCTCGGCTTTTACTCTTTACTCGGCAGTATTTTTCTGTGGGGAATGTGCGGCGGTTTCGCACTAACGATGTCACGAACCATCATGCAGGAAAGGGCGCCAGAAAAGCAGCGTGCGCGCATTATGGCCTTTTACTCATTCACTTTGCTGGGTGCAATCCCCATCGGCGCCTTAGTCAGTGGTTATCTGGTAAAGTGGCTGGGCGCTTCCGACGCATTGATAACGTCATCTATTTTGATGTTCATATTCGTTATCTTCGTTTCGCTAAGCTCGACCCTCTGGAGTCTCGACGCCAAGCCAGCATCTCATCCAGCAGAATGACCTCAGACTCAAAAGCACTAACTCACCTACGTAGTTTTATCGCACAACACCGACGTTTATTAGTACTAACCGGCGCTGGCTGCAGCGCTGCATCCGGCATTCCAACCTATCGTAACGATAGTGGCGAGTGGCAACGTAATCAGCCTATACAGCATGCTGACTTTATCAATCTAGCGGCCTCCAGAAGACGTTATTGGGCACGCAGCTTGGCAGGCTGGCCTTTGATTGACCTTGCTCAGCCCAACGCCGCGCACTGGACTCTCGCCGCCATGGAGGCTCGCGACCAAATCAGCATGCTCGTGACTCAGAATGTCGACCGACTCCATCAGCAAGCTGGCCATCAGAATGTTGTCGATTTACATGGTCGCCTGGACCAGGTTATCTGCCTAGCCTGTCACCAGGTTATCGAACGTGACCATATGCAGCAGCAATTATTATTGCTGAACAACATCACTAGACCCATAGCATTAGCCCTTGCGCCAGATGGTGATGCCGACGTCGAAGAGCAGTTGACTCGAGAGCTTAAGGTGCCCGACTGCGAGCGCTGCGGCGGCATACTCAAGCCGAATGTTGTATTCTTTGGTGGTGCCGTGCCAAAAACGACAGTTGAAAACATTTTTTCGCAACTCGATCAGGCAGATGGACTGCTGGTTGTCGGGTCATCACTCACCGTCTTTTCCGGATTTCGCTTCTGCCGCCACGCCCACCAAAAAGGCCTACCCATTGCCGCGATTAATCAAGGCAAAACTCGAGCCGATGATTTATTTTCAGTCAAACTAGAAGCTGATTGCGTCGCAACATTGGCGGCGCTTGAAAGCACTAACCACTAGCGGTCTCGACGGGGCATCAGTCAGTGATGGCACCGTAGATGATGTTTTTCAGCTGCCCGCGGAAATTAAAGGTGTTGGATGGCATCAACTGCGTCATGAAGATCACCGACAAATCTTCCACCGGATCAACCCAAAAAATCGTTGAAGCCGCACCACCCCAATAATAGTCTCCTGAGCTTGGACCGCCAGTCGCTACCTGGCCAAGTGTTGTGGCAAACCCTAAACCAAAACCAACACCTTCGTAGGCGGTCTCGGAAAAGCTACCGATCGCCATCTGGGTTAGATCCTGCCCATTTTTGAGATGATTCATATGCATCATCGCCAGCGTTCGCGAGCCGATGATCCGCACACCATCGAGTTCACCGCCACGACGGAGCATCTCGGTAAATCGATAGTAATCAGTGATTGTCCCGGTCAAGCCACCACCACCAGAGGAAAAACTGGGCTTTTTCAGGTAGTCGCTGGCTTGTGGGTCATCAATCAAGCGCAGGGTCTTGTCTTTATTACGGCTGTAGTTCGCCGTAAAACGGGATTGTTTGTCTGCCGTTACCCAGAAACTGGTGTCCTCCATGCCGAGGGGCTTAAAGATATGCTCATCCAGATATTCATCAAATGGTTGACCAGAGATAATTTCGACCAAAGCGCCGCAGACATCGGTGGATAACGAATACAACCACTGTTCGCCGGGCTCATAGCGCAACGGTACGCTCGCGAGCTTTTCGATAAAGCTCGTGATCGTCTCACCGGCTCCACGATTCACTTTAAGCTGTCGGTAAACCTTATCCACCGGGTGAGATGTGGTGCCATAAGTCAAACCACCGCTGTGGGTCAAGACATGGCGCATGGTCATAGGCTGGTTGGGAGACTTGGTACGCATATCGGTACCTTCGCCAGAGACCCAGACCTTTTGGTCGGCCCATTCGGGAATATACCGGGACACAGGATCATTCAACTGGAAGCAACCCCGCTCGTAAAGCTGCATCAGCGCTATCGAGGTAATCGGTTTGCTCATGGAGTAAATTCTAAAGATGGCATCGTCTGCCATCGGCTTGTCTCGCTCGATATCCATTTGGCCAAAACTACGAAAATAGCCCGCATGACCGTGACGCCCGACTAGCACCTGGCAACCAGCAATTTTTTGCGTGTCGATGTAGTTTCGCTTGATATGATCAGTAATCCACTCGAGACGATCTGCAGCAAGCCCAGCCTTTTCAGGTTCAATTCTCATGTGTTTCCCCACAGTTAGTCACGACGCGTCTTTCCACACGCAAGCCAAGATCATGACATATTCAAGAATCCACATGCCAGCATTCTTTTCAGCCCAAGCTAACGAATAAATTCAGTGGGCTTTTCGAGCTCATATATCGCCTCACCAACGGCCTCGATTCGACTCTGAAACAGCGCCTGAGCATCAAAAAGACCGCGATTATAGTAGTAGCTGCCGAATGTCTCAGAGAAAAAATCGAGCATAAATTGGGCGTCAAACTGACCCAACTCCTGATTCAGCTCTTCATTGAAATACAGTTGAATTTTCCGCGCCAGCACTTCTTTTTCGGCTTTAGTAAAGTCAATCTCCATCATATCACCACCCATTTTAGAGCCGAGCAAGCACTTGAATGCTAGGGCTGGATCGGCAGTTGAATTTTTTCACGCGGGTAACCGAGGGCCACCGCACGATCAACCAGGGCAGCTAACGCCTGCGGCGCTATATGCGCGTCTCGCGCCATGATCCACAGGTAGTCACGTTTACTACGGCCAATAATGGTGAACTGGTCTTCTTCCAGATAGATTACCAGGTACTCGGCTTTGATGGGCCAGAAGGGTTGCATCGCCCAAGTTGCATTCGTAACGCTGTTCTGGATAAAACCCGTTGCGGTGATCTGCTGCTTGGGCGCAGTCAGGCTGCCTCGACGATAACTGAAGGTGATTTTGATCGACCCGTCGGCGTTTCGCGCATAATGCTCTACCGGGTTGAACAGGTCCTTTTCAAACAGCGTCGGAAT
>JABMOJ010000077.1 GCA_013204195.1 SAR86 cluster bacterium | reverse complement strand
TCGCCCGACTGGAAGAGCAACTCCACAGCCTGAGGTGGGAACTTACCGGGCTGCGTCGCGACAAGCTCCGCCTGATGGGCGACGGTTCCGATCGATTTTTCTCTTTGCTCAAAGAGAAAAACGTCAAATTCGTCGCCTTCCAGCCCGGGGCCGGTCACGTTACGGTTCCGGTGGAGGATCTTTCCCGTTTCCTCGATGATACTGAAACCTTCGTTGCCCTGAAAACTTACATCGATAACTGGCGCTGGGCCGGCGTACCTTTTTACCTGCGAACCGGCAAACGCATGAACAGCAAAGTCACTGAGGTTGTGATCACTTATAAAGATCATCCTCACGCTATATTTCCTGACGGTACCCACGGCGCCCATAATCGATTGATCATTCGTTTGCAGCCTAACGAGGGTATTGAGCTGGAGATGGTGTCGAAGAAGCAAAGCCTGAAAGAGCGTATGAGTTTGGAAAAACGCACCCTGAATCTAGACTTTTTCGATTCGTCAGGAGAGTCAAGAATTGCTGATGCCTATGAGCGCCTGTTTCTTGAGGTGATGAAAGGCGATCAGTGGTTGTTTGTCAGCCGTGATGAAATAGAAGCCTCGTGGCATTGGTGCGATACGCTGCTGGACGCCTGGCATAAAAAGGGCCTGGGTGTGAAAGGTTACAGTGCCGGTTCCTGGGGGCCATCAAAAGCTGAAATGTTGATCGAGAAGGACCAGCGTAGCTGGCATGAGTCCTGATGCGAGAACAACGTGAATTTGACAGTGTCGAGTTATTGGATGAGGCGCTGGTGGCGGATGTTGCCGCTACCCTGGCGGTGGACATCAAGCAGCAGGGCAGCGCTATACTCGTGGTGTCCGGTGGCCGAACGCCCCTGGGTTTTATGCAGTTGTTATCGCGTCAGTCACTAGCCTGGTCGAAAGTAACAGTGACGCTGGCTGACGAACGCTGGGTCGGCGCTGACAATGCTGACAGTAATGAAAAGCTGGTACGGGATAACTTGCTAGTGAACGCGGCCAGCGCTGCAAATTTTGTTGGTCTCAAAAATGCCGCGCTCACTGCGGTCGAGGGTGAGACCGAAGCGAGCGAATTGCTGGGCAGTCTTGGGAAATTTTCGGTAGTAATTCTCGGTATGGGTGAGGATGGTCATACGGCGTCGCTGTTCCCGGGCGCAGCGAATTTGGCGCGCGGGCTTGAGCTGAATTCTGGTCAGGCCTGCATCGCGATGACGCCGTTGCACGCCCCGCATGAGCGCATGAGTCTGACTTTGACGCGCTTACTAGCTAGTCGGCGGATTATTCTGCATCTGTGTGGTGAGAAAAAACGTCGAGTACTGGCTGCGGCGCTTGCCGGTGACAATGTTCACGCGTTGCCAGTGCGGGCGATTCTGCGCCAGGAGCAAACGCCGGTGAGCATCTATATCACACCCGACTTGCGGAATTGAATGTCAGGGCACTAAAGAAGCAAGTATGTAAAATGTTTGGCTTGTTTCTCAGAATACAAAAATTGGGTTCGTAATGAGGGTGAAACACGGTGCACGAGCAAAATCTAATTAATGTCATCACAGATGCCATGCCAGACTTGAATAAGTCGGAGCGCAAAGTGGCGACGGCTATTCTAGCAGATCCTGATCGTGCGACCCGCTCCAGTATCGCGGCTTTGGCCGCCCTGGCAGCGGTGAGTGAACCCAGCGTCAATCGTTTCTGTAAACGTTTTAATGCCACAGGCTTTCCCGACTTTAAGCTGCGGTTGGCGAAGTCGCTGGTGTCGGGTGTGCGGTTTATGAACCGCAATGTTGATCCAGGGGATGAAGTCGACAGCTACACACCGAAAATATTCGACAGTACTATCAGCCAGCTGGCAAAGGCCAGAGACAATATCAGCCACTCGCGCATCAACCAAGTGGTAGACGAGCTCATTCAGGCTCGAAGGATCTATTTTTTTGGCCTGGGTGCGTCAGGTTCAGTGGCCCGGGATGCCGAGCATAAGTTCTTCCGCTTTAATATCCCCGTATCTTTTCACGATGACGTGTTGATGCAGCGCATGCTGGCGTCCACGGGCGCCACGGGCGATGTGTTCTTTTGTATCTCGCATACGGGCCGCACTAAAGAAATTGTCGAGGTCGCTAAGTTAGCGCGCAGTTGCGGTTCGACGGTGATTGGCCTGACAGTGCCCGGTTCGCCATTAGCGAAGGTTTGCACCTTAACCTTAGAGGTCGATGTGGCTGAGAACACTGATGAATATATGCCTATGGCTTCACGCTTAGTGCACCTGGTTATTTTGGATGTTCTGGCCACTGGGGTGACCCTGCGCCGAGGACCCGAGTTGTTACCGCATCTCGAGAAGATTAAACACAGCCTGCAACCTACACGTTTTTCAAATAAGGGCGCGAACAAGGGCGCGAACAAGGGTGCGAACAAGGGTGCGAACAAGGGCGTCGACTAAGTCCAGGAGAGTCGATGCCAACCAATCCCGATTCGGCAATTTTTCCATAGGATAGCGTCATGCCGGTGGCTTGATTAGGGGTTTGGTTTTTCCTATGCTCCACCTAAACAAGACTTGGCTTACGCGTCGATCATCGAATCAAGCGGCCATCATGGCTTAAAAATTTATGAGCTTGCTGCCCTCATCGACGAACTGAAAGGTGAAGATGTCCATAGCGCAATCGCACAGCAGAGCCTATGGGCGATTGTTGCTGCCAGCGCCGCCCAAGCATCAATGCTCAGCGGTGAAGCGATGAATACTCATCGGTTTTTTATCGAACACGACCTGGTCGCAACGCTCGAGGAATAAAAAGCGCGAGGAATAAAAAATTTATGCAGTCAGAAGAATGTAAATATCAAGTTAAAAAACTATCAAAACGAAACAAGCAAAACGAAACAAGCAAAACGAAACAAGCAATAGACATAACACAGTGGATACAGCCATGAATAAAGCAGTCATTAACGTCGACGACAATCAAATGCCCGCGGTGGGTCTAGGAC
>JABMOJ010000004.1 GCA_013204195.1 SAR86 cluster bacterium | reverse complement strand
TGGGTGACCATCACGCAGGTTACGCCAACACTTTCAATGATATTGGCTAGCTCCAACTGCATCTGCATTCTCAATTTTTTGTCGAGCGCGCCCATCGGTTCGTCCAACAGCAACAACGCCGGCTTCTTCGCCAGACTACGGGCCAGGGCCACCCGCTGTTGTTGACCACCGGATAATTGGGCGGGCTTTCTGCTGCGAAACTTCTCCATTTGCACCAGTCCAAGCACCTCAGTCACCCGCGCAACAATTTGCGCGGCTGGCAGCTTGTCTTGCTTCAAACCAAAGGCAATATTTTGCTCTACCGTCATATGGGGAAACAACGCGTAAGACTGAAACATCATATTAACGGGACGCTGATAGGGCGGACTGTTGAGCACCGACACACCGTTAATCTTGATATCGCCCTGACTGGGCTTCTCGAAACCCGCCAGCATACGTAGCAAGGTTGTCTTACCACAGCCAGACCCACCCAGCAGGGCAAATATCTCGCCCTTGTTGATTTTCAGGTTGACCTGATCCACAGCCGCCACATCATCGAAATGCTTCGATAAGTTCACAACCTCAACGGCATATTGCACTTCAGCTTCATTCATTACTTGGCGATTCACCTTTTACTCAGCTATGACTATAACTAACGACCGGTCTTGATTCTGGACCACATGCGCAGCGCTTTACGATCAATCTTTTGCGGGTAAGGCGGCAAGATAAAGTTTTTCTCGCTCATCGCTTTAGTGGGGTAAATACCTGAATTCTCCAATACGCTCTTGTCGACAAACTTGTTAGCGCTCAAGTTAGCATTCGCGTAACGCACCTGATTGGTTACACCTGCAATAATCTCAGGCTCCATCAAGAAGTTGATGAACTTCAGCGCATTTTCAGGGTGTGGCGCATCGACGGGAATGGCCAGCATATCGAACCACAGCACCGTACCTTCCTTCGGCATATGGTACTCAATCGTGAACGGCAGATTCGCCTCGCTCGCCCGCCTACCGGCCTGCAGAATATCCCCTGACCACCCCAACGCGACACAGATATCACCGTTAGCCAGATCATTAATATACTTGGATGAATGGAAGTAAGTGACATGGGGGCCGACTGCAGCAAGCATCGGCACCACCGCTGTTTTGAACAACTCGGCGTCTTGAGCAGTTGGATCCAGCCCCTGATAAGCCAGAACCGCAGGGAACAGCTCGTCATAGGCGTCGAGGAACGAAACACCACAGGCTTTCAACTTTTCCAGATTGCCTGGCTCAAACACCAGCGCCCAACTGTCCACTGGCGCGTCCTCACCCAGCACTTGAGTCACCAGCTGACGGTTAATACCGAGACCCGTCGTACCCCACAAATAGGGTATCCCATACTGATTCCCCACATCAAAGCGCTCCAATTGCTTCATCAGCACCGGATCCATATGCTTCAAATTGGGTAACTTGGTATGGTCAAGGCGCTGAAATGCGCCCGCTTGCATCATCCGTGCATGGTATCCCGAGGTCGGCACGACTATATCAAACCCAGAACTCCCCGCCAGCAACTTGCCCTGCAATACATCGTTGCTGTCAAAAACATCATAGGTGACCTTGATGCCCGTTCGAGCCTCGAAGATTTTGATGGTATTTGGCCCAATATAGTCCACCCAGTTATAGACATTCAGTACCTTGTCTTCATCTGCAAGACCCGGCATGGCCAACATCAGACCTATCAAAACACCCGTTAACTTCCCCATAAAATCCACTCAAAGGCCTGTACACCCCGTCACTGCGGGCTTGAATCACATCACTCTGTCACAGAATATACCACATTCAGACCTACGCTAAACCCCAGAATCTACCCCTTTCGAACCATCTTGCCGACGTAAAGACTCCCCGCACATCATCCAACACATAATATAATTCCACGAACGCCTCCGGACACCTTGACTCAAAGCCCTGCCTTCGGTCTAATACGCGCTCGTTTGGACAAATGGCCAGATAGCTCAGTCGGTAGAGCAAGGGATTGAAAATCCCTGTGTCGGTGGTTCGATTCCACCTCTGGCCACCAACGTGTTTTGCGCAAAGCGCAAAATCACGGCCGACAGTATTTTCGCCAACGGCGAAAATCAGGAAAGGCACCCCCCCAGTGACACAACATGCGTCAACGAACTCCCTCGATTCCATCGGATCGCAGCAACGGGCTACGCGCCCCGCTCTGGCCACCATTAACCTTCGCATTTCTTGCGGGGTTCATAGAATCCACGATATTCAAGTCCATTTGTTCAATTTGCCCTGAAGTCCTCATCTTTGGATGAACATAGGCCACGCTCGTTTTGTGGCAATCGATTCAAGCACTTAAATCATTGATCGCCTCTAGAGCAATTTCGGCTAACGCAACATCCACGGGACAACAGGGATAGGCTCTTCTCTCTCGAAATGTGACACTATATATACGTATCACGACAGTATTAGCTGATTGAAAACGAAGCAACATGAATGATATATTGCTGCGTTTCGTCGCAACTTATCCGGTCAATGTTTGATCATAAACAGATCATATATCGAGCAACCCCATAGGTAGTGGTCGCGCTTCGCCTTGGACCCACCTCTGCTCCGCCGAATTGAAACTTCATCAATATTAATATTATCTTAACAATTAATATTATCTTAACAATCCTTGCATACAATTAGCGCGAAACGCCACCTATCGAAAAACAAGGGAATTAGAATAATGTCAACGATGCATCATGGCTTACGGCTTTTTATCAAAGCTCTGCTAACCACAAGTTTTGTTCTCGGCACATTTGGGCAAGCCTATGCTGCTGATAAGGCGCTGCTCGATATCCTGCTGGAAAATAAGATTATCACGCAGGTACAACACGAGAGCCTGCTGAAAAAAGAATCGCTAACCCAAGATGATCTTTTTGTAGTTACTCCAACAGAAACTGCCGCAGCAGAGGTTAAAGCGACGACGCCTAGCAAGGAAGTTCCGACGCTATCATCCACGACCGATGTTGCGTTGGGTACCGATGAGTATATTAAAATTGCGGTAGCGGACGCCGTCGCGGCTAGGATTGACAAGGATTTTCCGGTTACTTCCCGTCACACAAGCAACGGATTTCGATTTGAGAGCCGGGACGGTAATTGGCAAACCAATCTTCAATGGCGTGCCCAGATGCGCTACACCAATCCACTCTCTAGCGATCCAAGACAACTTGGTGATTTTGCAGATGCCGATTCATCGAACTTTGAAGCACGCCGACTCCGGATGAAAATTGGCGGGCATGGCCACCAACCGTGGTTGAAGTACTATTTTGAAATTGACCTTCAGCCAAGCCGGAATCCAAACTCAAGCGCTGCCTCCTCTAGCGCTCGCGTTATAGATTGGCGTATCGATATCGCTAAGTGGGCGGCTGGCGGACTACGAGTCGGACAGTGGAAAATTGATATGAATCGAGAGCGGGTAGACTCGTCCGGTCGGCAGCAATTTGTCGAACGATCAATTGTTAACCGTACCTTTACAATCGACAGACAAGTCGGCGTCCAATGGCGAGGTCATGCCTTTAAAGGCACCGCAGCTGACTTGCGATATTACATCGGTGTGTACAACGGTAACGGTCGCGGCGTACAAAATGTTAATGGAGACATGATGTACTCTGCACGAGCGCAGTGGAACTTTATGGGTCGTGACCTGCCATCCCAACAGGGCGATGTCGAATTCACAGAGAAACCCACAGGTAGCCTAGCATTTGGTGGCATGACCACAAAAGGTCCTTGCACACGTTGGTCATCGTCAGGATGCGGTAATTTAGATGGATTCACCTCACCGGCATCAGCTACCGCAGATCAGTTTAAGGTCGAACAAGCGGTCCAGGAGTTCGCGTTTAAATACCAGGGCTTCTCGGTGCAACAGGAATGGCATCGTAAATTTATCGATGACCGATTAACGGGTACTAGCAATGAACTAACCGGTTTTTATCTACAGTCGGGTTATTTCTTTAATAACCTAACCCCTGTGGTGCCAAAACCCTTAGAGTTTGCGATCCGATACGCTTTTGTTGAGGAACCCAGTGAGGACGATCGATCGTTCTATAACGAGCGTGAAGAGTACACAATCGCCGCAAACTGGTACTTCGCAGGACACAGCAATAAAATAACACTTGATTATTCCTACCTGACTATCGACGACGTATTTTCAAACGGCGACGATAACTCGAACCGAATGAGGCTACAGTGGGATGTCTCTTTCTAATCAAAAAAGTCTAATTTTGTGCTAAATAAAAAGGCCCCTCTGTCGGGGCCTTTTTTTTAACCGCGATGTGGGCCTTTCCTACTCGCCCGCTTCCCTACCTGCCTGTAGTCCTGATCGGAATCACTACGTCACTGAGGTTTTGTGCAACTATTTTGCGAATTTCAAGGGCTAACTC
>JABMOJ010000076.1 GCA_013204195.1 SAR86 cluster bacterium | reverse complement strand
TACCAGCCCTGCGCCTGAGTGACGGCTCTTCTGAACGCGGCCTGGCTCGCCCCCCCTAGAACAATGGGCGGCCCCCCTGGTTGAAACGGTTGGGGCCGACTCTGTATGCCCTCGAAGTTGACAAACCGGCCTGAAAATCGCGGCTGATCTGAAGTCCATAATTCTCGCATTGCCAGAATATATTCGTCGGTCCTGGCGCCACGCTCATCAAAGTTGACGCCCAGCGCATCAAACTCCGCCTTGAGATAACCGGCGCCTATACCAAAGATCAAACGACCCTGAGACAGATGATCGAGGCTCGCCATCTCTTTGGCTAACACCACAGCATTACGCTGTGCCAGCAACGTGATACCGGTCCCGAGTTTAATCTGCTGAGTAACACCCGCAACAAACGCCAACGCTGTTGATGGGTGCACCATCGGCGTCAAGGGTGCCGCCGGAGAAGGCGCAACCTGAGGATCTGGCAACACCACGTGTTCGCCGGTCCACAGTGATTCAAAGCCCGCGGCCTCGGCACTCTTGGCAACCTGGATCATGGTAGAAGGCTCCGCACACAAACCCGTGTTGATTCCAAATAGACCGTACTTCACGTGATTGTCTCCTGCGTGCTCAAAAATTTAACTGCCCTATTGTCGACCTAACGCCTTTGGCGATCTCAACCGGCAATTCTAAAGCTCTCACTTCAAGCTTTGCATATCAAGGCTTTCGTTTAAGCCCTTCTAGTTCGCACTTCTAGTTCGTCCTTCTAGTTCGCACTTCTAGTTAGCACTTCCCGTAAACCCTTCAACCAAGATGTGCATCTAAAACTTCAATCAAAGACCCTCAGCTCGGGTTGGCACTTGGCCATTCCAGCTGAACTGTCAGCCCGCTGAAGCCGATAGACTCAGGGTAATCTGATGCCCCAAGCCCACTGACCACCTCGATTATGCTCTCGCTGACACAGTTTGGCTTTTCTTGGCGGTCGATATCAGGCATTCTGCATGGCTTCAAGCCCTCGGCAAAATCACGAGTACCGAGACCCAAACCATTCGACGATTGAACAAGCCCATGTCTATATTCCGCGCCACCAGCATCATGCTCCTTACCGCCTTCTCCGCTGGCTGCTCGCTGATCATGCCTCGGCTGCTGCCATTTGATGACCTACCACAACCCTCAGGTGACTTTGCTGTAGGCACGCAGATCATGAATTGGACTGACGACAGCCGGACAGAATGGTTCACCGATATCGCCGGTGATAAACGCAGACTCGTGGTTCAGGTCTGGTATCCAACGGCAGAATCAAGTGGCGCACCTTATCCTTACGTCGATAATCCTCAGCAACGACTGACGCCACTGGCTAAGCAGATGGGCCTACCACGATTTTTGATTGATCATATTCAGTACGTTAAAACCAACGCGCTCACCGATGCTGTGCCATTGGCTGGCATGCCCCAAGCCCCTGTTATTTTGTTTTCTCATGGCTTGGGTGGCATGAAGGGTCAAAACTCAGTCCAGGCCGAGGAGTTCGCGAGCCTCGGCTATATCGTAGTCGCCATTGATCATCCCTTTGACGCTTATCTGACGATATTTGAGGATGGCAGCACCGCGGATTACCGTTCCGCAGAACCCCATGCCTTAACCCCGGAAGAGTTCTGGGCATTTCGCTCGCCACAACTGGCAACCCGCGCTGCTGACATCAGTTTTTTGCTCGATAAACTGACCACCTTGAATGAACCCGAGGAAGGACTCTGGGGCATGCTGGATCTGCAGCGCATTGGTATATTCGGCCATTCCTTTGGTGGCGCCACCAGCATCATGGCAGCAGCCACTGATCCTCGAATCAAAGCCAGTGTCGCTCTTGATGGCTGGATGATACCCATTCCAGAGGAGCGAATAGCCGCTGGATTACAAACTCCGTTTCTCTACATCGGCCAAAGCCAATGGGATGATCCGGTCAATTATCAAAAGCTGGATAGTTTGATCGCGAACAGTACGCCCTTAGGAACCAAGTTATTACTGGATGGCACCAAGCATTTCGATTTTTCCGATACTCCGCAGTTCTCAAAATTCTCGAAGCGTCTGGGCATTTCGGGATCACTACCTCGCGAACAGCTCAAGCTGACGTTAAACGCGGAAATGATGACGTTTTTTAACACCTACGTCAGGGATAGTCATTAAAGCCGTGCTGCGATAACATAAACATGGGTTTGCGGGTATTGATCCAAATCGAGATGCAAAATCGATAGGCCATTATCCATCAGCAGCTGTAGATTTTCATTGATGCCGATCGAGCTATAGTAAAAAGTATCGTTATGCCATTGATCAGTAATCTCACCATGGGCGTTACCGAAGGTGTACACCAGAATGCCATCTTGAGCGAGGCCGGCGCACAGCTTGCTAACAACTGGCTTCTGGCTCGCAAAGGGTAAATGGAAAATGCTATCCCAAGCGACGATAAAATCGTATTGGTAAGGCAACTGCCAGGTGCAAATATCTTGATGTACAAAGGTCTGATCTGGATGCTTTGTTGAAGCGATTTTAATCATCTCTGCCGACACGTCGACACCTGTAACCTGAAAGTTCTGGGCCTGCAGAAGTCGCACAAGGCGCCCGCCCGCACCGCAGCCCACATCCAGCGCGCGACCGCCAGCCGGTGCAAAACCCAAAGCCTTTTTGAACTGCGCGACACCATAGGCTGAATTGTCGTGTTGTTCATGCCACAGATGAGCAATCTTGTCGTATTTTTCTCCGAGAATTTTCGGTTCCATTACGGCTCCTCCTTAACCACCTTCCAAGCTGACACGTTGGATTAATTTTCGAGCCTGAGACGGGCTAGAGACTCTAACGATATCAATACGTGAACCTAAACCGGAGCCAAGCAATGCCTGGTATCTTTTTCGATTGCTGTAATAACTCGTCATCATCCAGAGAATAACCGAATCTCTGGTGCAAAAATTACGATAGAGCGTCTCAGTGTTGCCCGTGCCGGGCCAGATCTCAACACCCGTCAGCGCCCGTCTTACAGACCGCGCTAGAATCTGCGCAAAGGTTCGAGGTAAGCTATAGTCGAGCCAAATAATAGTATCCGTCAAAGCCCACTTAAGATCATTGAAACGAGAATAGTTACCATCCAGCACCCAGGAATCGGCAACCAGGGCTCGCTCCAATTGCGCCGCAAACTGCTCATCATTCAATTCATGCCAATCCGGTAGCCAATGGATGGCATCCATCTCAACATGCCTGGCACTTAAGGCCGCTGCCAGCTCTCGACTAAAGGTCGACTTGCCACTGCCACTGGTGCCCACAACATTCACTCTCTTCAACTAGCTTGGCCTGATTCAGCGTCGCGGTTAATAATAATTGAAGCCTGCAATTTTACCGGCGCTACTAGAGAATTCGTGATCAGACAATTTTTTTCTGCCTTCTCAAGCAGTCGCAGTGCTCGACCCTCATTAGTGTCCTGCGGCACTTCAAGCACCACGACAATATCGAACGCTGTAAATCGGGGCACGCCATCCTGACGATCAAGGCAGCCTTCCACCGCACAAGTTAATGTCAACCACGGTAACTTTGAGGCACTGGCAATCGCTCTAAACGTCAGTACAAAACAATCAGCGACCGCGGCGATCAACAGGGTTTCGGGTGACCATTTGTCGCCGGGTCCGCCGAACTCTTTGGGCGCCGCTGAGGTGATGACTGGTAGACCAGCGCTGGTAAGACTCAGGTTTTCTAACGAGTCAGCAGTCGCTGTTACATGATAGATATGAGGAAAATCTTGCATGATCAGACTCCATTGAATATCGCATTAAGAAAATAGGCAATTGCATTTTAGTCGCTTGCGCTTAAAGCTAAGTCGAGTCTTCACTCAGATGCGCCAGCGTCTGCGCATTGGCCTCCCAGTGCTGACCATCAAAGGCATCGATGGTCAATGACTCAGGTATGGGCTCAAGACAACGAACGTTAACAGAGACGCCATCGGGGTTCGATCGCGGCGTATAAAAAGACTTCACCCCGCAACTTCGACAGAAGGTATGCTTGGCAGTGCCCGAGCCAAAGGTGTAGGTGGCCAGGCTTTCTTCACCACGCAGCAGGCGCCATTGGCTCAGCGGTACGATCAAGTGCAGATAGCCCGACTTCGAGCAGATAGAACAATTACATTCGTGGCAGACCAGCGGTGTACTGGCCTCCACTTCAAACCGCACGTTACCGCAATGGCAACCGCCGGTGTACTTCATGTTGTTCTCCTTGGCTATCTCAGCATAGGGTGATCAATGGATAGGGCGTTCAATGGCGATTGAGCTGGCGACGCCCACACTCCACACTCCAATCGCCATACTCAAATCGCCATACTAAATTCCCCGCAGTGATCGCACGACAACTAGATCTCTACCACATGACTGCCACTGACATCGGCGAACAAGCTTTCGACCTCGGCACTACGGTGAGCTTGCACGGCGCCCTGGTTGATATACCCCTTATCGGTGATTTCATAGGCGCCGGGATCCGGCGGCGCCTGCAGTAATAGAAAGCGTTTAAAGCGTTTCGAGGAGCTTGGGTTGCTGACATTGTGAGCGGCCAAGCCCTCTCGTATGGCGTCGATAACCGCCGCAGATGTGACAATCTTCGCTGGGTCATCAGTACCTGCAAGGCCCTGGCAGGCGGCTAGATTCGGCCACAACAGCAACGCCACATAATTCTGATTAAGACCGCAGACCACCGCGTCCCTGATATAAGGCGAGGCACTGGCGACCGCTTCCGATCTTAAGGTCCCCGCGGCCACCCAGGTTCCGGTGATCAGCTTGAACTCCTCGGCGACTCGGCCGGCGAAACACAAACCCTGCGTCGGATCATTCGGATCAGCAAAGCGCACCGCGTCACCCATCTTGAAGAAGCCCTCTTCATCAAAGCTCTCTAGGGTCTTTTGCGCGTCGTCCAAATATCCGGGGGTTGTGCCTTTGGACCGCACCCGCAGCTCATACTTGTCACCAAAGGGCACCAGTTTGATGTCAGTGCCTGGCACCGGCAAGCCCGTCACATCAGTACGTTCACAGACCCAGTAGCGACTCAGCCCACACTGCACTTCGGTAGACGCCAGCGAGGTGGCAAAGGGGAAGCGGAAGCCTGTGTACTTGACGTTTAACGCCTGAATTCTATCTGCCAAGGACGCGGGCATAGCCGCTGAACCCGCCTGCATGGTCCGAATGTTTTCGTAGAACAGGCTGGCAAATGCTGTATCGGCTTCCAGAGCATCCACCAACATCGACCAACCCAAGGGCGCGCCCGCAAAGGACGTGGGCTTTACCGACTTGATATTTTCGATGGTTTTACCGAACTCTGCCGGCACCGGCTTACCCGTATCGAGATAGATAGCGCCACCGGCATTGATCATACTAGAGATGCGCATAACACCTGCGCCAACATGACTCCACGGCATCCAGTCGAGCACCCGTGGACTTTCCAAACCCACACCTTCAAGAATACCCGCCCCGGAAGCCAGCATCTCACAAGCCATGCCATGAGTGTGGATGACGCCCTTGGGCATGCCGGTAGAGCCAGAAGTGAACATATAGCGAGTGATGGTGTCGTGATTGATCTTGGCAATACTGCGATCTACTGCATCGGTCACCGGGGTATTCATCAAGTCCTCCCAGTTGACTATCGGCCAACTCGGGACAGCAGAGGGGCGGGATGCGCTACCGGATAGCAATTGCGTCTTTGCTATATCGAAATCAATATGTTGCAACGCTTGTTGCTGGTCGGTGAAGTCCTCCGCATAAATAAAGGCCGGTTGCACACGCTGCAGCACGGCGTCGAGTTTTGGATAGGCGCCAGGAACGCTGGAATAAGACACGCTCACAGGCACATAGGGCACCCGTGCAAATATCGCACCCCAGGCCATCAGAAAGTGGTTAATGGAACTGTTCGACAAAATCGCCAGTGGGCGCTCAATCGACGCGCCCTCATTGAGCAGCCATTGAGCCACGTGGCGGCATCCCGTAACGGCCTGCTGATAGGTGAGATGACGCCAACCATCGCCCTGCTTCTCGGCGATCAGTGTCCGGTCAGGGAACTGACCTGCCCGTTCGAGCAGCAGATGAACCGTACTGATGGGCGCCGGACCACAGGCGTAAGGACTGCGCAGAATCAACTCGCCATTGGCTCGGGTTTCCACGTCGACCGCCGCTTGGGCATTGCCCTGATCAATATAGGGTGCATTTTGGCCACTTGGCATCATCTCTTCCTTCTTTTTATCACCATCGGGAAACACCGACCGGGCGACGCCTAAGATCAAGGCTTCAATACCGTCAGTCCGTTCAATCCAGCTACCAACGCCATGCTCGAGAGCGCAGCGACAGTGCCTGAAGCTATGCTGCCTATGGCATTTTTCGAGACCGGCAGCGCAAACTATGGTAGCCCATAAAGCCCAACCATTATACTATTTCAACCCCAGCGGCCAACGGCCCAAAAACCATCATAGCCAATGCTCAAGACTACCCGGGACCACTATCATCAATGGATAAATTACTCGTCTTGGAAGGGATTTTAAAAGCCTTGGCGCTGGCTGCGCAGCAAGCCAGAAATGCCGCCCAGCAGGCCCATCAAACGGCGACCCACGCGGAGAACGTAGCCGAGAATAAATATGACACCCTCGGGCTTGAGGCGGCCTATCTTGCCCACGGCCAGTCTCTGCGAGTCGTTGAATGCGGTTTGGATATCGAGGCCTTTCAAGCTATGAAACACCAACCCTGGCCCGCCGACCAACCTATCCATATCGGCGCGCTGGTCTGCCTGCTTGGCGACCAAAACAATCAACGCTGGTTATTTTTAGGCCCACGGGCAGGCGGGTTGAAATTTCACGTCGGCGGTCGGGAAATTGTATTAATCACTCCATCTGCACCACTAGGCAAGGCACTGCTAGGTTGCCTGGTAAACACCGAGATCACAGTGAACATTAATGGCCAACATCAACACCATGAAATAATCGGGATTTACTAAGCCTAAGCGCTGGCACGCGATCAAACCAGGTTTTAGTCCGCGTCCAATTTATTGGTCAACGCGGGGCTTTTTTTCTGCTTCGAACTGCTGCGGCTCGACCATCGGTGCTGATGCACCGCCGGCTTCCGCCAATAATTCGCTCAGTCATTGTTTACCCACCCCGATTCAGTTGCCAGGCCTACCCGCTAGAGCGCAAAATGCAGTGCTAGAACAGAGCACGCTTATTCGCCCTCTCACTCATCAACCTATCGAGTCGTCGTCATTATGCACATTCAAATGAATCCTGAAGAGGCGCGAGTCATTGGTTGCTTGATGGAGAAAGCCGTCACCACGCCGGACCAATATCCCCTGACTTTGAATGCACTGACCAATGCCTGCAACCAGAAGAGCAGTCGCGAGCCTGTCATGAACCTCACACCGGGGACAGTGCAGCATATCGCGCGACAATTGCAGGAAAAGTTTTTGATCAAAAATAATGAAAATTTCAAGAGCGGCGTCGACAAATACGAACAACGCTTGTGTAACACGCCAATGACCGATTGCCGTCTTTCGCCGGCTGAATATGCAATAGTTTGCCTCCTCCTTCTGCGGGGACCACAAACCGCGGGAGAATTGCGAGCACGCAGCCCAAGACTGCATAACTTCGACGACAATCAGGCTGTCAACGCCATTTTGGAAGCCTTACTCACCCGTGAAGAGGGCCCACTCGTCGCTCGCCTAGCGAAGCGGCCAGGGCGCCAAGATCATGAATATACGCACTTGTTTTACGGCACCATTGAATCCGCACCACTGGATCAGGTCAGCGCTCAGCGGACGGCTCCATCGAATACCAGCGAACAACGCATCAACCAGCTGGAAACCCGAATCAAAGTCCTGGAAAACGCGCTGACCAGACTCGCAACACTTCTCGGCGAGCCCATTGATCTAGGCTTGCCGGACTTGGAATCTACCCTAGACGCTCATCAGGACTAGCGTTTGAGTAGCGCTTTCAGAACGTTAGCCCATCTGCGTCAAAGTTTAGATCAAAGTCTTGAGCAATGTTGAGGTCAAAGTTTAGATCAAAGTCTAGAGCAATGTTTCCGCCAATCTGCCGACAGAGCGATCCAATCGCACTAGCCAGTCAGCAAGACGGCAATAATACCGGTCAGAAACACCCCGTCAAACGTACCCGCGCCGCCGATCGACGCGATCGGCGCACGTAGTTGCCGCACATCCATGATTCTCAGCAGATCCGCACCAACCAGTACACCCAGGGTGCCACCAATATAAGCCAAGGGTGCACTCTGGGGTTGATTGATCATCATAGCGGCGAGTGCTGCCGCCAGAGGTGCAACAAGTATCGGCATCATAATGCCCATGCCCTTCACCGGGCGGCTAAACAGGTAGCTGACGAGCGCCACGATACCCCCAACGAACATAACATCTGCAATGTGCAAATCCAGCGCGATGAACAAATACAGACTGAAGGCCACGGGAATAACACCCCCGCCCACGTTGATAGCAATGATGGTCCGAGAGAAATCCTGCCGAGGGCTAAGGCCGAGAAAAAGATAATGCCAGGAGTCAGTTTCTTGACGGGGTATATCTGTCTTCAGGCTAAAAAGTGGCAGATTAATGAGGCTGCCGATCATCGATCCTAATAACAAACG
>JABMOJ010000075.1 GCA_013204195.1 SAR86 cluster bacterium | reverse complement strand
CGACATGCAGCGCGAAGAACCGGTTCAGTGTGATGCCTGACATGTTGAAATCGCCGCGCACCCACACTGCCAGACTATCGCCCACCACAGGGATAGCACCGGCCAGAGATACGATCACCTGCGCACCCCAGTAGGACATGTTTCCCCAAGGTAACAAGTATCCAAAAAAGCCTTCAGCCATCAGTGCCAAATATATCAGCATACCGAAGACCCAGATCAGTTCTCTCGGTTTCTGGTAAGAACCATACATCAACCCACGAAACATATGCAGATAGACCACTACGAAAAATGCTGATGCGCCCGTAGAATGCATATAGCGTAACAACCAGCCATATTCCACATCTCGCATGATGTATTCGATCGACTTGAAAGCACCTTCCCCTGTTGGCGTATAGCTCATTGTTAACCAGATACCGGTTAACAATTGATTCACCAGAACCACAAAGGCCAATACACCAAAGATGTACCAGATATTGAAATTTTTAGGCGCATAGTACTTTGACATATGCTTTTCATAGGTTTCCGTAACCGGTAACCGGTCATCGACCCAACGCATGATGTTTTTCAACTGCTGTTCCAATTTTGCCATTACGCTACTCCCTTGTCTTCGCCAATCACAAGGACTGAGTCATCTTCATAGTAATAAGGCGGAACCTCAAGGTTCGTAGGAGCCGGCACGCCACTGTAGACCCGCCCAGACATATCAAACTTAGAGCCATGGCATGGACAATAAAACCCGCCCACCCATTCAGGATCAAATTCTTGAGGCGTTACTTCAGGTTTGAATTTAGGCGAGCAGCCTAGATGAGTACAGATACCTATCAGCACCAACAAATCCGGGCGGATCGACCGAGTTTCGTTGCGAGCATATTCTGGCTGCTGATTTTCTAAGGAATCGGGATCTGCCAACCGAGAGGTTTTGCTGCTCAAGCTAGCCAGCATCTCGTCCGTACGCTTGACAATGAATACGGGTTTGTCACGCCAAGCTGGAATTGGTCCGAGGATATCCCCCGGCTCCATCCGACTGATGTCGACCTTAACTGGTGCGCCTGCAGCCAACGCCTTGGCGCTGGGATTCCAGGATCCGATAAACGGAATGGCAACACCTACAACACCCGCTGAGCCTATCACTGACGTCGCGCCGATTAAAAAATTACGACGCGGTGCGTTAATCCCCTCATCACTCAAGATGATTTCTCCCCCCAATACCACAGCAAAAAACAGCCAGTGGCTGCCGATGGTTTATCATTAAAGTCCGCCAATGTTAGCACATTCGAAGCTTAAAATGCGCCTCAGCGGAAGATCCTTTACTGGTGTTATCACGACGCCAGAAACGCAATGGCCACAAGATTTGTCCCATGGCCACTGGCTGAAGCAATAGACTATCGCTTGGAGAACTGAGGCTTCTTTCGGGCCTTACGTAAACCAACTTTCTTACGCTCAACGACGCGAGCATCACGAGTCACGAAGCCCGCTTTGCGTAAAGATGGACGCAGTGTTTCGTCGTACTCCATCAACGCTCGAGTAATACCATGACGAATCGCGCCCGCTTGGCCAGAACCACCACCACCGCGGACAGTCACGTAAAAATCGAACTTGTCTTTCATTTCAACGAGCTCGAGGGGCTGACGAACGATCATCCGCGCCGTTTCACGACCAAAATAAAGGTCGAGGGGCTTGTCGTTGACGACGATATTGCCCTGCCCAACCGTCATGAAGACCCTGGCCTTGGACGACTTTCTTCTTCCTGTTCCGTAATACTGCGTCATAGATAAGCCTTAACTATAGTTCAAGTACTTGCGGCTGTTGCGCCGTATGTGGGTGCTCGCTACCAGCGTAAACCTTAAGTTTGGTCAACATGGAGTAACTGAGCTTGTTTTTCGGCATCATACCCTTGACCGCTTTCTGGATAATTCGCTCCGGCGCCTTGTCAATCAACTTGTCAAAAGTAATCGACTTGATACCGCCGGGAAAACCCGTGTGGTGATAATACACCTTGTCAGTGGTTTTGTTGCCAGTCACCCGCACTTTTTCGGCGTTAACAACGACAATATAGTCACCGGTATCGACGTGAGGGGTAAATTCGGCTTTATGCTTGCCGCGCAGACGGTTGGCAATCTCTGTCGCCATCCGGCCCAGGGTCTTATCAGTGGCGTCGACGACGTACCAACTGTGCTTCGCTGTTTCTTTTTTCGCTGATATTGTTTTCATGGATAAACCGTTATGTTGGAAAAACACACCTGGCTCAACCAGGATTTCGGGAGGGCGCATGTTACCCAACCCAGCAACTCCGTGCAACACAAATCCACGGGAAAAACCTTGTCAAAAGCGGCAATGCTGTATACCGAGCTAATTTAAGGCTCATCAGGGGTGGTGCTCGCGGGCCAGATACTCCTCCGACTGCATTTCCTGCAAGCGGCTCTCGGTACGCTGGAACTCGAAGCCTAACCGTTCACCCTGGTAAAGCTCAAGCACTGACACTGCCGCAGACAAGATTAATTTCACATTATGGTCATAAAACTCATCGATCAGGCTAATAAATCTGCGCGCGGCATCTTCATGGCGCACAGTGAACTGCGGCACATTACTCACGAGCACAGTTTGGTATAACATCGCCAGCTCGATGTAGTCATTTTGACTTCTCGGACCCTCGCACAAAGCGCTAAACTCAAACCAGACCACACCGTCACCGCAGTAACGGGTCGGTATGTGCCGCCCCTCAATCTCAAGCAACATATTCGGCTCGCCCATATCAGGCGACAGCGCCCTAAAACTCCGCGCTAACCCCTCATCCGCCTGGGCATCCAACGGCGCATGATAGATTTCTGCGTCTTGCAGTACTCGCAAGCGATAATCGACGCCGCCATCAACATTCAATATTGTCGTACGCGCTTCAAGCAAGGCTATGGCTGGCAGAAACTTGCTCCGCTGCAGACCCTCACGATAAAGATTCTTCGGCGCCACATTCGATGTCGCGACCAGGACGACACCATGATCTAACAGCGCCTCCAGCAACCCGGCCAAGATCATCGCGTCGGTGATGTCCGAGACAAAAAATTCATCAAAACACAGCACTCGGCACTGCTGCGCAAGATCGCCCGGGATTTTGCGCAGCGGGTTCGCCTCACCTTGGAGCAAATGCAACTGCTGGTGAACATGACGCATAAATCGATGGAAGTGCATTCGTTGCTTGCCCGCAAAAGGCAACGACTCATAAAACAGATCCATCAAATAGGTCTTGCCCCGACCAACCCCCCCCCAGAAGTACAGACCCTTAATCGAATCCTGCTGCTGGCGCCGCACAGGCAGGCTCAACAGACGTTTAAGCCAGCCAGCTTCGGATCTGTCTGGCGTTGAATTTGACGCCACAAGAACATCGTACAGTCGCTGCAGGTGCTCAACAGCCTCTAGCTGCGCGCTGTCCGACTGAATTTCGCCACTGGCAACGACGTCCCGATAGGTTTTGGCAGGCCCCTGGCGCAGCATATCCACCCGAAACTACCCTCGAACCCGAAACTCAGCCGACCGCGCATGCGCCTCTAGGCCCTCCTCGGCAGCAAGAATCGCCGCGTCACGGCTCAAACTCACGGCCCCTGCGGCGGAGCATCGAATCACAGAACTACGCACCTGGAAGTCGTAGACGCCCAATGCTGATGCAAACCGGGCAGTACCACTGGTAGGCAACACATGACTCGGCCCAGCGCTATAATCACCAACGACCTCGGCACTGTGGTTACCGATAAAAATAGCGCCTGCGTGCTGAATTCTGGGCAGAAACTCGTCGGCATCCCGCAAGGCAAGTTCAAGATGCTCTGGCGCGATTTTATTGACGATAGCGGCAATTTCATCGTCATCCTGAGCCAGGATCAAGGCGCCACGATCACCAATCGAACGCCGGATAATCTCTTCGCGGACCATACCCGGCAGCCTCATTTCAATCAATTCGATGACTCGCTGGAGCAAGGCCTCATCCTTGGAAATCAATACCGCCTGCGCCAGCTCATCGTGCTCAGCCTGAGCAAACATATCCATCACCAGCCATTCAGGATCAACGCCGTTATCGGCGACAATGACTACCTCGGAGGGGCCAGCAATCATATCAATACCCACATCGCCAAAAACCAACTCCTTCGCGGTCGCGACATAGATATTCCCTGGCCCGACAATTTTGTCGACCTTGGGGATAGACTCAGTACCATAGGCCAACGCGGCAATCGCTTGCGCACCACCGACGGTAAACAAACGATCAACACCGCACAGAAAGGCCGCCGCGAGCAATAACTCACTGACTTGACCATCGGGCGTCGGAACAACCAGAATAACCTCACGGACACCCGCTACTTTCGCCGGAATGACCGTCATAATCACCGAAGACGGGTAAGCGGCCTTACCACCCGGAACATATACACCTACGCGCGCCATCGCCCGAACGATCTGCCCAAGCTGATTGCCCTGGCTGTCTGTATAGCCCCAGTCTTGGTGCCCACCGCCCGCCCGCTTCTGCTCTTCGTGATAAAATCGGACACGATCAATCGAAGCTTCTAGCGCTGCTCTAACCGGAGCATCGATAGCGCCCAACGCTGCCGCCATTCGTTCTCGGCTGACCTCAAGCTCCGCCGCCGAGGTGACTGCCAGACGATCCAGCTTGATGGTCAAAGCCAGCACGGCCGCATCACCCTCGCGCCGAACATCATCGACGATTTCTCGAACAATCGGGTAAACATTCTGATGGTTTTCCGACTGGATCTCGAGCAACGCATCCAATGCGTCAGAAAACCCAGGGTCAAGGGTATTGAGTTGTTTAATCAGTTTCATAGGATATGTCTGCTGCGCCCAGCGGCCCGAAAACTCGCCAGGGTTTGTTAATTAGCCAACGACGCCGCGCAATTGTTCAATTAACTGATGAATAATGGAATATTTCATTTTCATCGCCGTCTTGTTAACGATCAATCGCGTGCTCACATCAGTAATATGCTCCATCGCCACCAGACCATTCGCCTTTAGCGTATTGCCCGTTTCAACGATGTCGACGATTCGATGCGCAAGACCCGTCACAGGCGCCAATTCCATCGCGCCATAAAGTTTGATGATATCGACCTGAACGCCCTGTTCGGCATAATATTGCTTTGCCGTTTTGACAAATTTGGTCGCGATCCTCAATCGACCCGGTAGAGGCGGTTCGTCCTTCAACCCGGCCACCATGATACGGCAGCGACCCAATTTGAGATCAAGGGGTTGATAATATCCCTGCTCACCATGCTCCAACAGGACATCTCTACCAGCCATTCCCATATCAGCAATGCCGTGTTCCACGTAAGTGGCAACATCAGAGCCCCGCAACAATAACAGCTCAACATTAGGGTTCTTCGTCGTGAACACCAACTTACGCGAAGTCAGCAGATCATCGTGAGGCTCTATACCGATCTGAGCGAGCAGCGCCAACTGCTGCCCAACAATACGGTCGCCTTTGGTCACTGCAATAGTAATTCGATCCTGCATGAGCCGCCCTATCGAGACTGAATTCTTTCGATGTCAGCACCCAACGTGCGAAGCTTTTCTTCGACTTGCTCATAGCCGCGATCGATATGATAAATACGATCAATCACCGTATCGCCTTCTGCGATCAAGCCGGCGATCACCAGACTGACAGAGGCACGCAAGTCGTTCGCCATGACCGGTGCAGCTTTCAGAGATTCAACGCCGGTGACGATGGCGATAGTGTTATTGCCCTCCAATCGAATATTCGCGCCCATACGATTCATTTCATGGACGTGCATGAAACGATTTTCAAAGATCGTTTCCTTGACGGTCGCAACACCTTCGGCAATACAATTCATGGCCAGTATCTGCGCCTGCAAATCTGTTGGAAATGCGGGATAAGGTGCCGTCACCAGGCTCACAGCCTTCGGCCGCCGCCCCTTCATGTCGAGCAGCACCCAGTCCGGACCTACTTCAATATCCGCTCCCGCCTCGCGCAGCTTGCTTAGCACTGCATCCAGGTGCGATGGGACAACATCTCGCATCTTGACCTTACCGCCGGTGGCCGCTGCAGCGATCAGATAAGTCGCCGCCTCAACGCGATCGGCAATCACCCGATGGTGGCAGCCATGCAGGGCTTTAACACCTTGAATCGTAATGGTGTCTGTACCCTGGCCCGTGACTTTCGCACCCATTGCATTCAAGAAATCCGCTAAATCGATAATTTCTGGCTCTCGGGCACAGTTTTCCAGCACCGTCGTACCTTCAGCCAAGGTCGCCGCCATGAGGATATGCTCGGTACCGCCAACGGTGCTGAAGTCGAACCTAAAATTCGCCCCCTTAAGCCGACCATCCACAGAGGCTTTGACGTAACCTTCTTCCATCTCAATAGTTGCACCCAGCGCCTGCAACCCCCGCAAGTGCTGATCTACCGGCCTTGGACCGATGGCACAGCCACCAGGCAGCGATACTTCCGCACGCCCGTAATGGGCCAACATAGGACCCAACACCAAAAATGATGCCCGCATTTGTCGTACAAGATCATAAGGCGCAGTAAATCGCTTTATCGTATTGGCATGAATCTCGATGTTCATTTTCTCATCGACCACGACTTCAACACCGAGGGACACCAGCAGCTCAATCATGGTCGTAATATCACGCAGATGCGGGACATTACTGATGGTTACCGGCTCGTCCGCCAGCAACGACGACGCGAGCATCAGT
>JABMOJ010000074.1 GCA_013204195.1 SAR86 cluster bacterium | reverse complement strand
GGCGGGGGCCGTCAAAAATTTCCTGATGAACAGTCAAATAGTGGTGGGGGTGGGCAACATCTACGCCAATGAGAGTCTCTACCTGGCGGGTATTCGACCGGAAAAGCCCGCGGGGAAAGTCAGTCTGGTACGTTATGCGCGGTTGGTGGATCGCGTTAAAGCCGTGCTGGCTAGCGCTATAGAAGCCGGCGGCACCACATTAAGGGATTTCGTCCATGAGGATGGCTCACCGGGCTATTTTAAGCAGTCCTTGCATGTCTATGGTCGCGGCGGAGAAGCCTGCTTGGGTTGTGCCGGGACGCTCAAAGAAGTGCGTTTAGGTCAGAGAACCACCGTGTTTTGTCCACGCTGCCAGCGTTAGGGCGATGTACCGTCATGCCAGCCCAGCCAATCTAGTGGCGTGAATTAACCGACTTCGCCGTTAGACAGTGCTTTTGCCACGGAAGGGTGGACGAAGCGGCTGATGTCGCCGCCATAGCTTGCGATCTGACGAACCAAGGTTGAGGAGATATATGAAAACTCTTCTGAAGGCGCCAGAAACACAGTCTCGAGACCGGGCTGCAGGATTCGGTTCATGCTCAGCATTTGAAATTCATATTCAAAATCGGTCACTGTTCGAATGCCCTTGAGGATGACTTCGGCGCCCACCTCTTTCGCAAAATCAACGGTTAAGGTGTTGAAACCGATGACTTCGACGTTGCTTACATGGGCCAGTGCCTCGCGCGCTAGGTTGACTCTAACTTCTAGTATGCTGGGACTTTTATGCGGGCTGGTGGCAATGCCCAGAATCACGTTGTCGAAAATTTCGGCGGCACGCTCGACGAGGTCGGCATGGCCGTTGTGAATTGGATTAAACGTACCAGGGTAAAGAACAGTGGTCATCGCTAGTCGCCGGCCCTATTAAAGAGGGACAATAATACATGACCCGATCGGATCTGCCACCTTTCTTGCTGGATTATGAAGCTCGCCGAACTTCTCGGCGAAGTGATGCTGGTTTGGCGCGCTAATCGCTGGCGGCTTGGCGACATAAACAATAGTGAACGTTGCCGGCGCGTTTCTGCCGATAGATTTCCCAGTTTGCAGGCATAATGCTTTGAGTGACCGCGAACTCGCTCTCGATATAAACCAAGGCCTCATCGGCAACCAGTTGATTCTCGACCAGTCGGGGCAGTAGGTCCTGCAGTTCTCCCGAGCCGAAGGGCGGGTCAAGAAAAATCAGGTCATAGGGTGAATGGGCCGGCGCTTGTTCAAGAAATGCTTGGGCTGCCATGTTGTAACATTGGTAGGTCGATGCGTCGGTGGCTAGCGCGGCATAAGTCTCGCGTAGATGGCGACAGACGAGCCCTGATTTCTCCACCAAGGTGACGTGTTGGGCGCCGCGGGATAGGGCCTCGAGGCTCAAAATGCCGCTGCCTGCGTAGAGTTCGAGGCAGCGGGCACCGGCTACATGATACTGCAGCCAGTTAAACAGTGTTTCGCGAATACGCGCGGGCGTTGGCCGAATTTCTGCATGCTCAGCAAAAGATACTTTGCGGCTACGCCAGTTTCCCCCGATAATTCGGACGGTTTGTTCAAGGTTTTGCTTGCTCATTGTCGAGACGCTCTCAGGGAGATTCGCATTGTACTGCAATAGGTAGGACAATCAGCACCGGCATGGATATTAAGGCCCATTGGCAGTCGTGCTGCCCGGTGGCATCAGCGCCGTTGAAGAGGCACATAAAGTCACACTAGATTGAGTTGCAGGGATACGATGAACAACAATGTTGTAGAAGCCAATGCGGAAGCCAAGTCAGGATTCTTTAGCCGCATCAAGACTGGATTGTCGCGGACCCGTTCTAAGCTGGCGGCGGGTATGGGGCGCGTGTTGCTCGGCGAAAAAGCCATTGATAGCAACGTTCTTGAGGAAATAGAAACCATTCTGTTGACCTCTGACGTGGGTGTTGCGGCGACCAACGACATTGTTGCCAGTTTAACCGGCAAGATCAGTCGTAATGAGCTGGCTAATGCTCAGGCGCTGTTTGATACCCTGCAGGTCGAGATGACCAGCTTGTTGTTGCCGGTGGAGCAACCGCTGGTTATTCCAGAGCAAGAGGGTCCATTCGTCATTTTAATGGTTGGCGTTAACGGTGCCGGCAAGACCACCACGATTGGCAAGCTGGCAAAACGCTTTCAGGAGCAGGGAAAGTCCGTGCTGTTAGCGGCCGGGGATACTTACCGCGCGGCGGCTGTTGAGCAGCTCAAGGTTTGGGGTGAACGTAATAACGTGCCAGTAATTGCCCAGGCAACCGGTGCTGACAGCGCGTCTGTGATCTATGATGCGCTGGATGCGGCTAGATCCAGGGGCGTTGACGTGCTCATCGCAGATACTGCAGGGCGTCTGCAGAGTAAGAAAAATTTGATGGATGAATTGGCGAAAATACGCCGAGTCATGAACCGCCTAGACGACAATGCGCCGCACGAGGTGATGTTAGTGCTCGACGCGACGACCGGGCAGAATGCGATCTCGCAGGCCCAAGAGTTTCGTAGCGTTGTTGATGTCTCCGGCATTGCCATCACCAAGCTGGATGGTACAGCCAAGGGCGGCGTGGTCTTTGCCATCGCCAAACAATTGGCAATCCCCATTCGATTTATTGGCGTCGGTGAAAAAGTGGATGATTTACGGCCCTTCGAAGCCGAAAGTTTTGTCCGTGCCATTTTTGCTAAAGACGACGACGGCGAATAACGCCATGTGGATCCTTCAATGATTAGATTCGATCAGGTGAGCAAGCGCTACGCAGAAGGCCGAGAAGCGCTAAGCCGGGTTAACTTTGAAATACCGGATGGCGAAATGGCGTTTCTCACCGGCCACTCAGGTGCGGGCAAAAGTACCCTGTTGAAGCTGATTATCGTCATGGAGCGTGCCAGCCAGGGTCAAGTATTTGTCCAGGGTGCGAATCTAAATCGAGTGAGTCGGCGGCAGATTCCCGCGATCCGACGGAATATCGGTGTGGTTTTCCAGAACCAACAATTGCTGTTTGATCGTACGGTATATGACAACGTTGCCTTACCCTTGACGATTGCCGGCTATCAGCCTCGGGAAGTGGGTCGACGGGTGCGGGCAGCCTTGGCCAAGGTCGGCCTGGGTAATAAGGAAAAGCAACTTCCCGTCGCGCTGTCTGGTGGTGAACAGCAGCGAGTGGGCATCGCTCGAGCGGTGGTGAATAAACCTTCATTGCTGCTGGCTGATGAGCCTACCGGCAATCTTGATCCAGGCTTATCTGAGGAAATTATGAATCTTTTCGTTCAGTTCAATCAGGTGGGTGTCACGGTGCTAATCGCCTCCCATGATTTAGGCCTGATTTCGCAGATGAATCGACGGCAATTACTCCTACACGAAGGTCGTCTGGTGGAAGATCGTCCGGCGATGTTGACGGCGGGGTCTGATGACAGACAATAATCCTCGATTCGCCTCTGGCGCCAGTGTCTCAGAACGCAGCCTGCGCGATCGCTGCCTGGCTTATCTGGCGAACCATCAGTGGGTCGCTCGGGAAAGTTTACGTGGGCTGTTTCAGGTTTGGTTAGCCAGTGCCATGACTTGGCTGGTAATCGGTATCGCTCTGGCGCTGCCGACCATTCTATATCTGATTTTGAGCAATGTAGGCAATTTGAGCGGCGACTGGAGCGGCAAACCGCGTATCAGTGT
>JABMOJ010000073.1 GCA_013204195.1 SAR86 cluster bacterium | reverse complement strand
ATCTAGAGACTTCCATGATTTTGTTTGGCCAACAAAAATCCGTTTTAAATCTTCTTTTTGATCACTGTTTTGATCACGTGCCCCCAAATAAGGGGGATTCCCACAAATATACGTCTCACCCCCTTCGTTCTCGAAGTCAATCTGCGATTGCTCCAGCGGCGCATGAAAGAGATCATCGGCGTGATGCTTGACCCCCGCTCCCGTAGACGGACAGATGCTCAGCCAGTCTAGGCGTAGTGCATTTCCGCAGGTGATCCAGTTCTGAGCATCCAATGGTAGAAATTCAGCCAGAGCATCTTGCTGCCCTCGATACAATACATCGCACTGGAACTCGGCAATGATGAGCGCCAACCGCGCAATCTCCGCGGGGAAGTCACGCAACTCGATGCCCCGAAAATTGGTCAGCGGTATATCACTACCCAGATGGGGCTCACCGCGCCGCAGATTGATTTCAGCCTCAATCTCCCGCATCTGTTTATATGCGATGACTAGGAAGTTACCAGAGCCACAAGCTGGGTCGAATACGCGGATGCGTGCCAAACGCTTTCGTAGATTTAACAATTTACGTTCGTTGTCGCCGGCTTCGTCCAAGTGCGCGCGCAGATCGACTAGAAACAATGGGCTCAACACTTTCAAAATATTGGGGACGCTGGTGTAATGCATGCCCAATGCGCCACGCTCTTCGTCGTCGGCGACGGCTTGGATCATGCTGCCGAAAATGTCCGGGTTGATTTGCTGCCAGTTCAGATTGCCCGCATGGGACAGGTAGGTGCGCGCCATGCGCGTGAAGCGCGGTACTTCAGTACTTCCAGAGAACAGGCCGCCATTTACATAGGGGAAGCCATTCGCCCAGTTAGGCAAGCGTGGCTCGGCACTACTGCGCTCAGCTACCTTAATGTTCATGGCGCGGAAGATGGTTGCCATCACCTCATGGACATTCGTACCGTCGCGCTCGCTTATTTGCTCTATGGTCTTGGTGAACAGGCCCGCGCCGTTAAAAATGCCAGTGTCTTCCGCAAAGAAGCAGAACACCAACCGGGCCATGAAGTGATTCATGTCGGCACGGCGCTCATCCTTGGCCCAGTCTGGATTATTACTAAGCAACTCGACATACAGCTTGTTTAGTCGACTTGTAGCGCGTACATCAATGGGATTGTCTCTGATCTCCTTGATGGTGGAGATTCCTGCCAGCGGCAGGAAGAAGCCAAAATGGTTGTGAAAGTCCGAGTAGTCACAGGCGACTGTTTCACCTCCGGACAGCTCTTCCGCTTCGAGGGTTTGACCGTCGGTGGCGAGTATGAACTTCGTCTTGGCTTTCGTTGTAGCGGGGCTGTCGCGTAATGCACTAAGCGTTTTGCCCACATTACCAACTTCACATACAGCAATATGAATGTTGCTTCGTTGAAGAACCCCACCAGGTATATCCGAAGTATTGTTGTTGCCCGCACGTAGCCGCTTGAGTGCCGTCTCTTTATTACCAAAGGCGGCCAAAAACAAAAAAGGAAATTCCGCCGCATCGAAGGGCTGGAGGGCCAAGTCCGATATTGCTTCTTCGATTTCTACTGCATTCATTGTGACAGGGTCATCCGTGGCTGGTTGCGATGTGAACATCTATTGCGCATCGTACGCATCTCTGTATTGTTGCGAAAAAGGTGCTTTCGGTTCATATCCAAATCTTAGGATCACATCAGAAGTCAATTTCGGCGGGGCCTCGACGCGCTCTAATGCATACAACCGATCGAGTATTGATCCACCGTACTCTTTTCTCGTATAGGTCTCGAATGTCTCCATTTCTATGACAGCTTTATCTTTACTGTGGACATAACCAAAGCGCCTATTTGCCTTGCTGAATGAGTTAACACTGTCATCGCGAATTATCATAGCCATAGCGGAAACAACAGAGCCAAACCGCCCGGATTCTGTTTCCCCCTGTGTCGCCAAATCCTCAGCCCATCTAAGCCAAAAATCGAAGGCATCTACAGTAGGATACACTGTCCGGGAGCGTGCAGCCTCACTGATCTCCTCGTCAGATAATTGATATCTGTAGCCCCATATAATCCTTACAACTCTAGGGTCTCCTAGAAATATTAGCCCACCATAAAGCGCACCCGGATTAGCAGCAAGGCCATCACTCAAAAAACCAAATAATTGTTCGACGGGTATGAGGCCGTCCTCTACACGCCCGGCCATCATTGCGAAATCGATAGTTGCCTCCGCCACTATGGGGCGGTCACTTTCCACTAACAAAAAAGGCATAAATACATTTGGCGCCGGCGGGATATCAATCACAACGTTTTTTAATTCTGTGTAGAAATTTCTACGTTCTGGGACGGGACATATTTGCATGGCCGTCTGGTACATGGCCATCAACGAGCCCACCATTTTTTCATTGTTGGTTGTCGCATAAATGATCAACCCAGGAAAGAGGACATGTAGCAGCTCCCCACACCCATATTGGCCCCAATTATCCGGATCAGCGAGGATAGAGAGTGTATCCTTCTGAACCTCATCCCAATTAGACGTCATATCCGTCTCCTGCCCGTTTGCAAAAACAGAACTTGATAAGCATAGATAGCACCAAATCGTAGATTGAAAAATCCATTGTAGAACGGTTTTTTTCATATCAATCCTCCCAACAATAGGCCATGTATGCCGATTTATATTACATTTTGTCGCCTGTAGCCCAATGAATAAGGCAGCTAGGAGCGGATTGTGATCCTACCCAGAACCATGGTCGGCCGTTCGTGATTGTAAGTCCAGAGCCAGCGCATCGCAAAGTCCTGAATTTCACTGATGGACGAAAACAGGTGGTGTGCTAACCAGTCATATCTTACAGTCCTGTTATAACGTTCCAGGTGAGCATTTTTCTGACTTTGGGTCGACAAAGAATAGTCATCGTCAGATCCGAATCGTCGAGAGAACACAACAATAAGCAAATAGATCGTAGGGCTATACATGAATTTCTCATTCCAGCACTATCTTCATCAGCTGACGTTTATCACGTATTTGAACGACAAGAAATGTTCGGGAATAGGGTCCAAGGCACCGCCGGTGTTAAAATGAAATTGGTAGCCCCTTCTGGGGCCGTTTTTCAGTTCATGATGTTGAGGTAACAATCAGTGACCAAGCTCGTTGTACATGTGCCTCATGCGTCAATAGCGATACCTGATGATATATGGCCAGAATTCCTAATCGATCCTGAGCGAGCAAATCACGAAGCGATGGTGTCTGCTGATTTATACACGGACCTTATCGCTAGAGAAGCGTGGCCGAATGTGGAGATTATCGAGGCGCAGGTTTCGAGGATAGTTGTCGATGTGGAGCGATATGAGGACGACGCGTTGGAGGAAATGTCGATGGTTGGCCGTGGCGTTATCTACACACATGACCATATGCAAGAACGAATACGCAAGGATCCATCATTCGAAACGAGAGTAGACCTGCTGGCTAGATACTACACGCCGCATTGGTCAAAGCTGCGCGCCGCTGCAATAGGCGTGACGCTGATTGACTTGCATACTTACCCAGCTGAGGTCTGGCCCATCGAGAGTGATGCTAGTGGGCTACGCCCAGAGATCGACCTGGGTTTCACTGACGGGTTGACACCCAAGGCTTGGGTTTTAGCGCTGACACAACATTTCTCAGATGCTGGCTACGAAGTTGGCCACAACACACCCTATGCTGGCGTGATCGACGCGGGCGCTAGGGCCGCTGTAATGATTGAGATTCGCCGCGATATTGTCGGGGTCCCGGGGGATTGTGATAAATGGCAACGACTTATCCGCGTCTTGAATGCATTGCCATTGAATGGTTAAAGGCTAGTTATAATGTCCGTTAGGAGAAATGACTTGGAACCAAAAAGTCAAAAGAACTGGGGCCTGCGGGTTGTGTCGGTGAGAATCACTCTATATTGAATCGGTAGTAAAAGTGATCGAGTTAAATATATATACGATTCCAAGACTGCGCGCGTTAGTGCGAAACTGTGAGCTATTCCAAAAAACAACCTAGCTACTTCAATAAGATTGAGAGTGTATTATATTCCGCTTTTTTTGTTTGACGCTATGCAGTGTGGTGCAATGCGAACTATAAGGGCACCTTCCAGGTGGATTAGTTAAGGTATAGGCGTCTATAGTCATCCAATCGCCAGGGGGTCAAATGTCAATCCTGTACATCACTGGCCGAAATGGTTACTTCCAGCGTGGTCTTGGCGAATATTTGAACAGCCTTACTGGCAGCTTCAGTGGCATATCGCTGGATCCAGTCTTTTTGAGGCAGCCCTTCGATGAACAGGTCGCTAGAATTCAATCAGCGATCGAGTCGTTTACTGATCACAAAATAGTTGCCAATTCATATGGCGGGTATCTTCTGATGCATGCGCTGATTCATCGGTCAGAAACTGAGCACGATGTCCTCCTACTGTCTCCCGTGCTTGGTAAAGCCATATCTCTTGAGTCAATGAGTTTCAGCAGGCCGCCAGGTGCCAACCGTCTGTTAGAGGCACTGGAGCAAGGCAGGATTGCCAAACCGCGCCATATGGAAATTCATACGGGTGAGGTTGATCATTCGTGCTGCCCCCTGTTAGCAGCGAAGTTTGCAGAGGGCATCCCAGCGGACCGCTTTGAACTCATCCCTAGACAGGGACATATGATTGCCCGGCCTATTGTTCAGGGTATCATCGACGACTTCATCACTAGGCGGTAGATAAGATGCTCGGCGCAATAGCAGGAGATATCATCGGTTCCGTATATGAGTTCAGCAACTTCAAAGCCACGGACTTTCACCCTCTGATCCATGCTCGGGCAAGATTTACCGACGATACTGTTTGCACAGTCGCCATTGCTGACTGCATTCTGAACGATAAGGCCCCGGCTGATGCTTTACGAGAGTGGTGTCAGCGATACTGGACAAACGGCGGCTGGGGCCAGAAGTATGCTAAATGGCTGGAAGGCACATCTACCGAGCCCTACAACAGCTATGGTAACGGTGGCGCCATGAGGGTCTCGCCCTGCGCCTGGTTGTTTGATGACTATCAAGAATCAATGCGCAAGGCGATGGAGGTTACTGCTGTAACGCACAACCACCCAGAAGGTATACGTGGCGCAATGGCAGTTAACGCTGCGATCTTCTGCTTTCGCAAGCGGGCCAGTGTTGCTGATGTCCACCAACTCATCGAGGGGCAGTTCAAATATGACCTCAGTCGCTCTGTCGACGCGATTCGCGAGCACAACCCTCATAGCGAGGCCGCACAAGACACGGTCCCAGAGGCCATCATATGCGCATTACAGGCGACGTCGTTTGAGGGCGCTATCAGAAACGCGATATCAATCGGCGGTGACAGCGATACAATCGGCGCAATTACGGGGAGCATCGCGGAGGCTAGGTTTGGAATGGCGGACTTGTCCTTAAATCCTAGCCCTTCAATTCCTTCTGACTCTTTTCCTCCAGTCGAATCTGGTCCTTTATTCTCTCTATAGTATGGAAAAGACTGGCCTTCCCACTGGCGAAAACGCTCCTGGGCGGGTTTAAACCCGTAAAACTCTTGTCTAAGAGCCTCAGGGTCTCTAGCTGTATTTCCATATTGTCCAAGGTAGTCTTGAGTATCTGCAAGCGACTTGATGTTAACGTCAAAATAGGCTGGCGTGGCTGACTTAACCTGTCCGAACTCTTTCTCAAGATTTCTTCCGAGCTTTCCAAATTGTTCATAAGATCTCTCTACCGTGTCTTGGTACTCATCTTTAGACATTGTAGCATACTTCCGAGTTGAAGATAGAGATCGCGGCGTTCAACGAACCAGCTTTGGCAGGCCCTAGCTAACTTCAGCTTCACATTATGCGGCCGAAATTCGTCATCATCAATTGACATTTACCAAGTATTAGCACGACAAGAACTGATCGGGAATAGGGTCCAAGGCGCCGCCATCAGATGGACAGCTACTTCGGGTTTGCGCCTCTGAATAATTGAAGTAAACGCCTCTCCCCACCTCTTGGGAAGCCGTAATCGTTTAGCATGCCTAAAGCAGGCTGAGCACTTAATTCTTAGGCACTTATTTTTTAGACGAAGCACTGAGGCAATTTTTCTTGAAACGACAACAGATGTTCACCTGAACTGCCCATTGAATTCGGTCAAGAGACGAGAGTAAACCAGTGTGTTCGGAACGTAATTCATTCTAAAAAAAACGCTGCGCAACATCTGGTCTGCGTCTGGCACACCCCGGCCCATGGATTCAAACATGTCCCTTGACGGAATCAAGTATTCCTCGCAAAAACGTTCAAACTCTGAGGAAAAAAAAGAACAATACTTTCTAAACTCAGCTTCTTCTTGAGACTCTTGTAGCCAAAGTGTTGAGGCTAGCAAAAGATTGAAAGGACTCATATGGCTATTAGCAGAAGCAAGAAGTCCTTTAAGCTTTGGATTTTCAAGAACACCATCCCGTTCTAAATTGGCCAGAAAACCCAACGAATGAAGCGTTTGGTCGAACAGGACCGTAAAGAACAGGCAATAGAGGAAATCTTTTTTATGCGGCAATCTAGCAAAGTGTTGCGCCCAGCGTGCGATATGAACAGGATGTCGCGGACGTGTAAATGTAATCAAAGAAATTGATTTATTAGCACTACCAATACACTCAAATAAAGAGGTTAAATCTTTGTCAAATTCATCCGTAAAGTATTGCATCCAATGAGCTTCCGTAATTAATCGATAAAGGCGATCATCTCAAACGAGAGGTCAAAACGCCTACAACTAGTGCACAAGACCCTCCTTAACACAAAATAATTGAACGCGACTTACTAATTCGTGCACGCTTGACGTCAAATGGGAAAAATCTTCGCCAGATTTTAGCCAAAAAGCCTTTTGGTCGCTCCTGCAGCTGCTCAGGCTCATCTCTCCGGCGAAGAAACATATTTTCGCCGTAGGCTAAGGAGTTAGCATTAGCAGACTGTTGTTTTAGTTGCCTAAGCGACCTATCCTCATATGATAGTGTGACTGTATCCCTACACTCAGCGCAAGAAATCGATTCATCGTACAGATTCTCAGTAAACAGAGTCGGGCACGGATGACACAAATAGGGATAGCCCTAAAACTTCAGATGACTCGTACGCATGCTCCCCAACACAATATTTTCATCATAGCCGCAGACACAGGATGCATTTAACAGTTGGCCCACTACTTAACTCCGATCTTAAGTAAAGGCCTTCAGTGCAGCGTCATATGCCTCGTAGTTAACAGTATCCGTCACCGCTACGATCGTCTTCGCATAGGGGCTTTCCAGTAACTGCTCAACCGCAATCTCAGATGCTACATTTGACGGCCAACGATATATGCCAACCCCCTATCGCGGGAAAAACGAT
>JABMOJ010000072.1 GCA_013204195.1 SAR86 cluster bacterium | reverse complement strand
GGACCAGCGGGGTAACCCACGTGATACTTTGCGCCCGGACTCGGCGTCTGACCTTCATTGTTGTAATAACCCGGCGTACAGTCTGGCGACCCCGTCATCCTTGGCGCCGCATGCAAGAGTAACTCAAGCCAGGCATCTTCAGCCGCACGCTTCAGCTCAATCTCTTTGAAGCCATTGTCTAGGGCGTGTTTGATTGTCACGGCAATGGTCTTGCCCGCCTCAGTTAAATTGTGGGGCACATTTGAAATCAAGTTGGCGCCCTGTGTCGGCTGAACTAAAAACGCATTGGGAAAACCGTGCACATGAATACCATGCTTGGTACGCATGCCCTGCCCCCAGTAATCTGACAACTTAAGCCCATCGCGGCCGGTCATATCAAATCCAGCTCGGCGTTTGAGCTCAGTACCCACCTCAAAGCCTGAGGCATAAATAATACAATCCACGGGATACTCAACGCCGTCTACGACCAGACCATTGGCAGTGATTTTCTCAACGCCTTGACCATCGGTGTCGATCAACCGGGTGCTAGGTTCATTGTAAGCCTGCAGATAATCATCATGAAAACAGGGGCGCTTGCAGAGCTGCTGATACCAGGCTTTTAGATGTTCAGCGGTACTCGAATCCTTGACGATGGTGTCGACTCGAGCGCGAATTTCTTCCATCTTCTCGTAATCAGAATCAGAGAAGGCTTCCATCATCTTGGCCTGTGTCATGTCTTCAGGCTTGAGCTGCATGATCTTCGAGCGAATCCGTCGCGAAAGATCCGTCCAGCCATCCATCACCAGGTCTTCAGTCGCCAGGCTACCGGTCTGATTCGCCGTAAAATTTTCCAGCCAGCGTTGCTGCCAACCTTCAGAGGCGATCGTTGCGAACCATTCAGGATCTGTGGGTTTGTTATTTCTGATATCAATGGACGAAGGGGTCCGTTGGAACACTAACAACTCTTTGCAGGCCTTGGCTAAATGTGGAACACACTGAACGGCTGTTGCGCCTGTACCGATGATCGCCACCCGTTTACCGGCCAAATTTACCATGGGCGCGCCTGAAGGATCACCACCCGTATAGTCGTAGTCCCAACGACTAGTGTGAAACGAGTGGCCCTTGAAATCTTCAATACCAGGAATACCCGGCAGCTTCGGCACGTGCAAGGGACCGGTACCCATGGCCACAAACTGGGCGGTAAAGGCATCGCCGCGGTTGGTTGTAATCAACCAACGGCTGTCAGCCGCTTGCCACTCTAACTGTTTCACTTCGGTGTGAAACAAAGCATTGTCGTAAAGCCCGTAATGTTGGCCGAGATGCTGGCAGTGCGCCAAAATCTCCGGTGCATGGGCATACTTTTCAGTGGGCATATGGCCCACTTCTTCAAGCAACGGCATATACACAAACGACGCGGTATCACACTGCGCACCGGGATAGCGATTCCAATACCAAGTACCACCAAAGTCCCCGCCCTTCTCAAGAATGCGTACATCCGCAACTCCCGCTTCTTTCAGCCGCGCCCCCGTCACCAGGCCCGCAAAGCCGCCACCAATGAAGGCCACCGTCACATGATCGGTCTTCGGTTGGCGTTCAACGATGGGCGTATAGGGGTCTTCCAGATAGTGGGCTAACTGGCCCTTGAGCTCTAGATACTGGTTATTACCGTCGGCACGAAGACGCTTATCACGTTCCAGCAGATATTTCTGGCGGATCGCTTCTTTATCAAAGGGCACCGTACTCGCGTTGTTATTGCTATTGGCATCGGTCATAAGAATTCGTGTGCTCCTGGTTTACATTGGCGGTGCTGACGTGACGGCATGCGCGAGCGAGCAATGCCAATGGTTATTTTGCGGTCAAAACGGTCATGCTCGACGGCCGGCGAATGCCATAATAGTACCATTATCGGAATGTCATGCCAGTGGCTTGGAAATCAAGCGCCGACGATACTGCAGATCCTCGGCTACTGGGGTTTTGCGACGAGACTTACGGGCTGGCATTGCTGATTTGAGACCCTGGGGCAAAGCCACGAACCTAGTCTTTCTTGGTCATACCAGAAGCCAGATCCGGCCAGGCAACACGCAGATACAGATACATCGACCAAAGGGTCAGGCCCGCTGCCGCATACAACAAAACAAAACCCAGGATAACCCAATAACTCTGGTCCTTCGGTCCAACCGCCAGCAAGACAATAATCGCAGTCATCTGGAACCCAGTCTTGATCTTGCCCACAAGCGACACCGCAACGCTGCGGCTGGAACTGTAGTTCGCCATCCACTCGCGCAGCGCCGAAACCACGATTTCACGCCCGACGATCACCAGTGCCGGGATCGCAAGGATGGCACTGGCGTGGACTTCCACCAGCAATATCAGGGCAACCGCCACGATCAGCTTGTCCGCCACAGGATCTAAAAAAGCACCAAAAGGCGTCATTTCGTCGAGCCTACGCGCCAGATAGCCATCTAACCAATCGGTGATACTGGCCAGGCTGAACACCACCGAAGCCGCCAGATAACGTGACTCGAAGGGCAGATAAAATACCACCACAAGTATAGGTATTAGGAGGATTCTGATGCTGGTGACAATGTTGGGTAGGCCGATAGTCAATTGCATGCCCCGAGCAATGGTGGATTTGGATTCGACATTCTAACTGTTATGTAGCGTGGCATAAATCTGTTCTGCCATAGTCTGACTGATTCCCTCAACTTTGGCTAATTCTTCGGTGCTGGCACTCTCCACTCGCTGGCTTCCGCCAAAGTGGCGCAACAATGCGCGTCGGCGTTTCGGGCCCACACCCGCGATATGTTCTAGGACTGACTCATTCCGTTTTTTGCCGCGCCGTTGCCGATGCGCCGTGATCGCAAACCGGTGACTCTCATCACGAATATGCTGAATCAGGTGCAACCCAGGATTATCTGGCGCCATTTCGACCTCACCGCCACCCGATAGAAACAGCGTTTCCAACCCCGCTTTCCGCCCCGGGCCTTTAGCCACGCCCACCAAAATCACACCGGTGATCTGCAACCGTTCTAAGATTGTTTCAGCCTGACTGAGTTGCCCCTTACCCCCATCGATAAATAGGATGTCAGGTAGCATCCCTTCTCCCTTCTTCACCCGCGTATAGCGCCTTAACAAGGCTTGGGACATAGCCGCGTAGTCATCACCAGGCGTAATGCCGTCAATATTAAAGCGCCGATAGTCAGACTTCAGCGGCCCATTACGATCGAAGACAACACAAGAAGCCACCGTCGCCTCCCCGGAACTGTGGCTGATATCGAAGCACTCGAGCCGTTCCGGTATTTCAGCCAGACCAAAGGCCTCACGCAACGCTTCAAAGCGCTGATTGGTATTGTTCCGTGTCGCTAGATGCCCACCCAGGCTTTGCTCCGCGTTGGTCATGGCCAAACTCACCCAGCGATTCCGCTGGCCTCGCACGTTATCGCCAATATTCACCTTGCGCCCGGCTACCTCGCTCAGCGCCGCCTCCAGTAGCGGCTTTTCAGCAATTTGCGCGCTGATGACAATATCTTTCGGAATTTCGCGACCCTGATTGCCGGCGAGATAAAATCGCGGAATAAAGGCGGACAATACTTCTCCCGGCGTTTCTTCCAGGCGAATGCGTGGAAAGAAAGTCTGGTTACCCAGTAGCCGACCACCCCGCACCATCATCACCAGCACACAGACGCCACCAGGATTGACGATTGCTGCGATCACATCGATATCACCGCCATCGCCGGTAACATACTGAGACTCTTGAATCCGTTGCAGATGCGCGATCTGATCGCGGTATTTGGCCGCCCGCTCAAATTCAAGTTGCTGTGCGGCCGCATCCATCTTGTCGGCGTAATCCTCGAGCACCGCGCGACTCTTACCATCAAGGAACAGCGCCGCATGTTTTACGTCATCTGCGTAATCCGCAACACTAATACGACCACAGCAAGGTCCCGAGCACCGCTGAATCTGATATTGCAGACAGGGCCTCGAACGATTTTTAAAGAAGCTATCCTCACACTGCCGAACGCGGAAAATTTTCTGCATAACGTTGAGACTGTCACGCACCGAATAGGCACTGGGAAATGGTCCAAAATAACGCCCTGCGCGCTTCTTGGCACCACGATGAAACGCCAGGCGCGGGTATTCCTCCGCCGTCGAAAGATAAATATAAGGGTAGGATTTATCATCCTTGAAATCGATATTATAGGGCGGTCGCAACGCCTTGATCAGGCTTTGCTCAAGCAACAAGGCCTCGGTTTCACTGTTGGTGATCGTGTACTCGACCTTTTGAATATGAGACACCAAGGCCATGGTTTTCGCGTCTAGCGCCGTTGTTCTGAAATAGCTCGACAAGCGATTTTTCAGGTTTTTGGCTTTGCCCACATAAAGTATCTCGCCCTCAGCATCGAACATCCGATACACGCCCGGCCGACCGCTGACGGTCTTGAGGAACATCTTCGCATCAAACGGGGGAATTTCAGGATCGGGCATGAACGAGACTAGTCGCGGCTAAGTAATCTCATGATGATACGAGGCTCGCGACCCGAGTGCCAGCGTCCTGTGCGCTCGATTGCCCAACCCACCGATATAATACCCGTCACCGCGAGTTAACTGATACTTCCTCGCTAGCTGGCTATCTCCTGGCTAACTCCTGGCTAACTAGCCGGCGAATGCTCTAACAGCCTGGTGACGTGCTAATGGCTAACCAACGGCACCCGCATCAATAATGCCATGCTTTATCGCAAGCTTGGTCAGGCCCACATCATTCATCAGATCGAGTTTCTCAAATATTCTGTAGCGGTAGCTGTTAACAGTTTTCGGGCTCAAAGAAAGATTTCTCGAGATACAAGGCACCTTGGTACCATCGACAATCATCAAAGTGATTTGCATCTCTCGATTTGACAAGGCCTCAAAGGGTGAAGCTTCGTTTTCCGAAAACGGTTTGAGGGCCATAGCCTGGGCGATTTCCGCACTGACATAACGCTGACCCGTGACAACCTTCTTAATAGCACGGACCATCTCTTCAATATCTGCCCGCTTGGTGACATAGCCATGGGCACCGACATTGAGTAACTTAGAAGGATAAGGTTCGCTTTCACAGACAGTGACAGCCACCACCTTGATGCTTGGATCGACCCGCAAGCAGCGCCTAGTGGCCTCGAGCCCACCAATACCAGGCATCTGCACGTCCATCAGCACCACGTCTGGTTTCAGATGTCGAACCTGCTCAATGGCCTCCTCGCCGCTACCAGCTTGACCAACCACCTTCAGCCCTTCTACATCTGCCAGTAACCTCGAGGTACCAACTCGAACCAATTGATGGTCGTCAACGACTAGAACTCGAATCATGATGCGTCTCCTGTCTTGTTATCACTCGAATGAATAACAAACCGTTTGTCGCAGGGTAGATACTACTTTACTGACAATAACGCAGAAGGGAAGGACGTCAATGACGTGCGGTATAGCCCGCGAGAACCCTGTCTCGCGGGCGTCAAAGTCGCACTGGGGTGTGCGACTCAGGCTAGAACAACAGCACTTAAGGCTCACCGGCGCAAATCAGCGCCGATCTTGCAAAGACTAGAAGAATGCCTGCAAACCTGTCTGCGCCCGACCCAAGATCAGAGCATGAACGTCGTGGGTGCCTTCATAGGTATTCACGGTTTCCAGGTTCATCAAATGCCGAATCACATGGTACTCATCCGAGATACCATTGCCGCCATGCATATCCCGTGACATGCGGGCAATATCCAGGGCCTTGCCACAGTTATTACGCTTCATTAAGGAGATCACCTCAACGGGGCAGTTGTCATCATCCATCAACCGACCGATGCGCAATGAACCCTGCAAGCCCAGCGTAATCTCTGTCTGCATATCCGCCAGCTTCTTTTGAATCAATTGATTCTGGGCCAGGGGTCGATTGAACTGCTTACGTTCCATGGTATAGGTGCGTGCGGCATGCCAGCAATATTCTGCGGCACCCATCGCGCCCCAGGAAATCCCATAGCGCGCTTTGTTCAAGCAGCCGAAGGGACCTGCCAGGCCTTTCACATTCGGCAGCAGGTTCTCTTCTGGGACTTCGACATCTTCAAGCACGATTTCACCCGTGACCGACGCTCGTAGGCTCATCTTGCCTTCGATTTTCGGGGTTGAGAAACCCTTCATGCCGCGTTCAACCACGAACCCACGGATCACCCCATCGAGCTTGGCCCACACCACCGCCAGATCAGCAATAGGCGAGTTTGTAATCCACATCTTGGCGCCATTCAGCAGATAGCCATGGCTGGTCTTCTCCGCCTTCGTCACCATGCTGCCAGGATCAGAACCATAATCTGGCTCCGTCAGACCAAAACAACCGACCCACTCACCACTGGCAAGCTTTGGCAGGTATTTCTCGCGCTGGGCATCACTACCGTAAGCATAGATCGGGTGCATCACCAGTGACGACTGAACACTCATGGCAGACCGATAGCCACTGTCGACCCGCTCCACTTCTCGGGCGACCAGGCCATAAGACACGTAATTGACCGCCGAACCCCCGTATTCTTCAGGTAACGTGGCGCCCAGTAAGCCTAACTGCCCCATCTCGCTCATGATCTCGCGATGAAAGTGCTCATCACGGAAGGCTTGCTTAACCCGAGTCTGCAGCTTTTCCTGGGAATAGTCTCTGGCCGTGTCTCGAATCAGTCGCTCATCTTCCGTCAACTGATCATCGAGAAAGAACGGGTCGTCCCATTTAAATCCGGCCATGACTACTCCTGAAATTCGTGTTTGTGTTAGGTTGGCGCTTTGCCGAAAGGATGCTTACAATGCGGCCTTTCATTACGCTAATTCGAATCTGACGCATTATATAGACACTGGTCTATGATATACAGGCCAAGACTCGCACCCGCGTTTCGTTTATTAACTCCTATAAGGTACAACATGGCCCTTGACGCTGACACTCTGAAGCAACTGCTCGACACCATCGATAAATTCGTTGAAAACCGTTTACGCCCACTGGAATCACAGGTTGGTGCCGAAGACCTGATCCCCGATGATGTCATCCAGGACATGCGTGAGATGGGCTTGTTCGGCCTGACCATACCCGAAGCCTACGGCGGCCTGGGCTTGAACATGAGTGAAGAAGTGGCGGTTGCACGAGTTTTTGGCCATACCTCACCGGCGTTTCGCTCGATCTTTGGCACCAATGTCGGTATTGGCTCACAGGCCTTGATCATTGATGGCACCGAGGCCCAGAAACAGCAGTACCTGCCTGGCATGGCCACCGGTGAAATCATCGGCAGCTTCTGCCTAACCGAGCCAGAGGCAGGGTCTGACGCAGCATCTGTGCGCTTGACGGCAAAAAAAGCTGGCGATGACTACCTGCTTAACGGCACGAAACGCTATATCACTAATGCGCCGAAGGCCCAATTGCTCACCGTTTTCGCCCGCACCAATGCCAACGAAACCGGCTCCCGTGGTGTGTCTGCATTTCTGGTCGACGCCAAGAGCCCGGGCATCAGCATGGGCCAACCCTATCGCAAAATGGGCCAGCAAGGCACTTACGTTTGTGATGTGATGTTTGACGACGTCAGGGTTAGCGCTGCCGACCTGGTAGGCGGCAAGGAAGATGTTGGCTTCAGAACCGCCATGAAAGTATTGGATAAGGGCCGCTTGCATATCAGCGCCCTTAGCGTCGGTATTGCCGAGCGGCTGATCCGCGACAGCGTCAAATATGCCTCGGAACGCAAGCAGTTCGGCAAACCGATCTTCGAGTTTCAAATGATTCAATCCATGCTGGCTCGCAGCCAGACCGAAATGTATGCCGCGCGCTGCATGGTTGAGGACGTTGCCAGACGCCGTGACGCCGGCGAAAACGTCGCGGCCCTAGCGGCAGCGTGCAAACTATTCGCCACCGAGATGGTTGGACGGGTCGCCGACAACGCGGTGCAAATACATGGCGGCGCAGGTTATGTTGAAGACTATGGCATCGAACGGTTTTACCGCGACGTGCGGTTGTTCCGCATCTATGAAGGGACTTCCGAAATTCAGCAAACGGTGATTGCCAAAGACTTGCTGAAGCAACTGGGTTAATCCAGGCTATTGAGAGAAGCCTTGCCGCAGACGCTGTTCGAGAGAAAGTGATTGTGAAATAAGGCACCGAAACTATAGGGCAACTGATGAAAGGCTATTCCACTCGCGAGGTCGCTGAACTGCTGTCCATGGCGCCACGGTCAATTCGTGAACTCGCTCGTGGCATCATTGATATCAATCGCGAACCCAGCAGCCGCTATCAATTCAGCTTTCAAGATATTGTGCTGTTGCGCACCGCCAAAGAATTAATTAACACCGGCGTCAGCCAGGCTCGCATCAATCGTACCTTGCTCAGCCTGCAGCGACAATTACCCCATCGCGCCCTGACGTCCTTGCGTATCACCGGCGACGGCGGTGCGGTGGTGATTCGCAACCAAGATCACGTTTACAACCCCGAAAGCGGCCAACTCCACTTCAACTTCACGATTTCCGACTTGGCGGGATCAGTGGCTCCCCTTGCTCGCCAGGCTGCCCAGGATGCGTCGCGACAAGATCATCTGACTAGCGATGACTGGTTTGATTTGGGGGTAGACCTGGAAGCTGTCACGCCCGAAGACGCCCCCGCCGCCTACCTACGCGCCCTGCAGTTGGATCCTCATCACGCCGACGCCCACGTTAACCTAGGGCGCTTGATGCAAGAATCTAACCAGCCGCTACTCGCAGAAGAGCACTATGTTCAGGCGCTCACGCTGGAGCCTGATCACCTGCTTGCCTCGTTTAATTTCGGCACACTGCTGGAAGACATGGGACGTTTCGAAGATGCCATCATTGCGTACAAGCATGCTGATGCCTTCGCAGACGCGCATTACAACTTATCGCGGCTCTATGAGGTCAGGGGCGAACACCTGCTGGCGCTGTCGCACTTGAAAACCTATAAAGCGCTCAGCGATTCTTGGTAAAGGACACAGCCCAACCTTATATACGCACCTGCCTGCATCACTGAACAGACTCGTGTCGCGCGTCAAGATAAGGATCGGTGACTCGCGCGAATCCTCCCCACAGACAATGCCGCATACTATGAATTAAACCGGTAATCCTAACGGCAAAGCTTGCCCGCTTAGTGAATCACCGGATTGAACGTCTCCATGGCAATTCGTAAAACCCGCGACCCCAACATCGTCACACGACCCTTAAACCGCGACTCACCATCATCGGTGTATTCAAATTGAAACTCCCGCCACACCCGCCACTGCTTGTTTTGATCACGGCTCAACGAAATTTTGAGCTGATGCACCGTCTGGTCCAACAACTGAACTTCGCAACGTTGGCTTTCCTGGCTTGCAGCCCTAACTGCTAACTCTTTGGCTCGCATAGACGCCTGCCAGTACAGCACGATCAACACCACCCCGAAAATCATCGACAATTCGAACATTAAAAACACCTGCGTAGACCGCTGCATAGTCGCAATTTTCGGCTTTCGGCACAAATGATCAATGAATCCTTGAGAAGATTGCAGAAGTCGCTTAACAAGCGGCTCGAAATGACATATATTACGCCTCGTTCGGAGGGGTGGCAGAGCGGT
>JABMOJ010000071.1 GCA_013204195.1 SAR86 cluster bacterium | reverse complement strand
GGTCACCCAGGAGTGTCTTTATAAAGGTATCGCCCAAGTCAAGCCAGGAGCGCATCTGGGCGATATCGGCCATGTGATCCAGGTCCACGCAGAACGAAATCGCTTTTCGGTAGTTCGCGAGTATTGCGGCCACGGTATCGGCACAATTTTTCATGATGAGCCTCAAGTATTACACTATGGGCGAGCCGGCACCGGCATTGTGCTCGAGGCCGGCATGACATTTACGATCGAACCCATGATCAATGCTGGCAAGGCGGCGGTTAAACTGCTCCCCGATGACTGGACTGTCGTCACTAAGGATCACAAACTGACCGCCCAGTTCGAACATACCATTCTGGTGACCGACACGGGCTATGAAATATTAACTTACCGCGGCGACGAGACCATCGAGCGGCTGGGTCCATCGAGCTAGTGCCCGCCGTCGATGCATTGATTGAACAGCTTGGCACTGACCTGGAAAGCACTAAGCGCTCTATACCCCTGTTCAAACAGGCGCTGCAGGACTGCAACGCCGATCTTGCTAAACGCTTCTACGCGAACGAGGATATCGAGCAACTCGTTCACGATCGCGCGCGTTTCATGGACCACCTATTGCAACTCGCCTGGCGACGCTTTGAGTGGCATGAGAACCTTGCCAGCTGGCGTAAACACCGGGTTTCCTTAGTTGCCGTGGGTGGCTACGGTCGTGGCGAGCTTCACCCACATTCAGATGTCGATCTCTTGGTCCTGCTGGAACGTAGCAACTATGAGAAACATTCAAGCAATATTCAAAGCTTTCTGACACTTCTCTGGGACATCGGTCTGGAAGTCGGCCACAGCGTGCGCTCCATCAGTGAATGTCGAATCCAGGCAGCCCGAGACGTCACCGTGATCACGGCACTGATGGAAGCCAGAACCATCGTCGGTGATGACTCCCTGCGGGCAAAGATGTCCCAGGCCATCCGCCCCGAAAAGATTTGGCCGCCAAAAAAATTCTTTGCGGCTAAGCTTGCCGAGCAAGAAGAGCGGCATCGCAAGTCTGAACATACGGAGTACAGCCTTGAGCCGAATGTAAAAACCTCCCCCGGCGGCCTTCGCGACATTCATACCGTTATGTGGATAGCCAAACGTAAATACGGTGCCGTGACATTTACCGACCTGGTCGAGCGTCAATTCCTGACGCAAGCCGAGAGCGAGATTCTCACCCGCGGCCGCCGGCTACTCTGGAAAATCCGCTATGGTCTGCACCTGATTGCCGGCCGCATGGATGACAGATTGCTGTTTGACTATCAACGTCAACTCGCCGAGATTCTCGGCTATCAGGACCAAGACCAACTCGCCGTCGAACAATTCATGCAGACCTACTATCGGGCTGCGATGGAGATCAGAGCCACCAACGAGCTTTTACTGCAACACTTTGACGAAGAGATCGTTCGCTCGAAAGAACGCGCGAAAATCACTCCCGTCAATGAGCGTTTCCAGATTTTCAACAATCATATCGAAGTCACCCATGAGGACGTATTCGCCGAAGAACCCGCCGCGCTAATGGAAATGTTCGTCATCACCGCCAACGACCGGAGCATCAAGGGCGTGCGAGCCTCAACAATACGCCTGCTCACCAGCAATCTGTTTCGTATTGATGACGCCTTTCGCAATGACCCCAAAGTCACTCGCCTGTTTCTTGATTTGCTGCGGTCCTCCGAGCATCTGTTAACACAACTAAGACGCATGGAGCGGTACGGCATTCTAGGGGCCTATTTGCCAGAGTTTGGCCGCGTGATTGGCCAAATGCAATTTGATCTATTCCATGTTTACACCGTTGATGCCCATACGTTGCAAGTGGTGAGAAATATGCGCCGCTTCCGCTACAAGAATCAAGAACAGATGTTTCCAATCGCTGCGCACATTCATCCGCGCCTACCAAAAATTGAACTGTTGTACATCGCCGGTCTGTATCACGACATTGCCAAGGGTCGCGGCGGGGATCACTCTGAGCTTGGCGTTCAGGTTGCCGCAGACTTCTGTGAGCGCCATGATTTAGGCACTTGGGACACAAATCTTGTTTGTTGGCTCGTTAAAAATCACCTGACCATGTCCACCACTGCGCAGCGCAAGGACATCTCTGACCCTGAAGTCATTCAGGAATTTGCGCTACTGGTGCAGGATCAAGTGAGACTCGACTACCTCTATGCGCTGACGGTAGCTGACATTAATGCCACCAACACAACCTTGTGGAACAGCTGGCGAGCATCCTTGATGCGCCAACTCTACAACGATACCAAACGGACCCTGAGACTCGGCCCCGAAAACCAGGTAGATCGTGGCGAGTACATTAGTGAAACGCAGAATCACGCCATTGAACGCCTACAGGAACATGGCCTGAGCCGGGAACAAATTCTGGCCATCTGGGGCGGCGTTGACGATGACTATTTTGTGCGCGAGTCAGTCAGTGATATTGTTTGGCACACTATCGCCATTAACGAGCATGATCCAGCTCGCGGCCCACTGATATTGATTCGTAATGATGACAACGATCACCAGGATGAAGGCGCAACTCACATCTTTATTCATGGGCCAGCACACCAGTCTTTGTTCGTTGCCTCGGTCACAGCCTTCGATCAACTCGGACTGAATATCGTCGATGCGCGCATAGCGGCCTCAAAAGAGGGGCAAATTTTCGACACCTTCGTGGTGCTTGACGAACACGGCAAGGCCATCAGCGAGCAGAAAAACCAACTCGAAAAAATCAAGAAAACACTGCGCGACCATCTCTTGCAGCAGGAACAATTCAAGCCAAACACCCATCGCCGCACACCGCGACTGCTGAAGCAATTCTCCTTGAAAACCCAGGTGAGCATCAGTCACGACGAAGGTAACAATCAAACGATTCTCGAAGTCGTCGCGCCAGATCGACCAGGCCTGCTATCCATTATCGCTAACATTTTTGTCGAGCTGAACATCACCCTCAACAGCGCCAAAATTACCACCCTGGGCGAGCGAGTCGAAGATATATTCTTTATTGCCGACAGGGAAAATCAGGCCATTATTGACCCAGCAGCATGCGCCATACTACAACAACGAATCTGTGAAGAACTGGATCTCCATATCCGGCAGGCGACACCATGAACAAACAGCTCGAACGACTCAAGCCCTACCCCTTTGAGCGACTCAACCACTTACTAGCTGACATTACGCCTGCGCCGGAGCATGCGTTTATCGCTTTGTCGCTGGGAGAACCCAAACATCCAGCGCCCGACTTCATTATCGCCAAATACCTCGAGCAGGCCGGTGTTGTCCAAGGCCTTGGAACCTACCCGCCGACCCGAGGCATACCTGAACTGCGAACATCCATAGCAAACTTCGTTAATCGGCGCTTCAATCTGGCTGCTAGCCCGATTGACCCGGAAACCCAGGTCTTGCCCGTTACCGGTAGCCGTGAAGCTTTATTCGCCATTGCGCAAACCGTGATCGACAGTCGAGCAGAGAGCTGCACGCTGATGCCCAATCCCTTCTATCAAATCTACGAAGGCGCCGCTCTGCTCGCTGGCAGCACACCGGTATATGTACCCTGTACTGCCGCGACTGACTATTTACCGGACTTCTCCGTTGTCACTGAAGCGCAATGGCAAAAATGTTCCTTACTCTATTTGTGTACGCCGGGGAATCCAACGGGCGCTGTCGCCTCTATTGAGGATATGCAATCCTTGATTCGGCTCTCTGATCAATATGATTTCGTGATAGCGTCAGACGAATGCTACTCGGAAATTTATGCAGACGAACTGGCACCACCACCTGGGTTGCTCGAGGCTGCCTGCGCTATGGGTCGGCATGACTATAAAAACTGCATTGCCTTCAACAGCTTGTCGAAACGATCCAATCTGCCTGGCCTACGGTCAGGCTACGCCTGCGGTGATGCGGAACTGATTCGCGCATTCTTGTTATACCGCACCTACCATGGCTCGGCCATGTCAGTTCATCATCAGTGGGTGAGTATCGCCGCGTGGGATGACGAGCAACATGTGATCAACAACCGAGCTAGCTATCGGCAAAAATATGCGGCCGTGGAGGCGATACTGAAAGACGTCTGGCCCATGACGCAGCCGACTGCCAGTTTTTATTTGTGGCCACAGACCCCGGTCAACGATGAGCAGTTCGCCCAACGGTTAATGACCCATGCCAACATCAAGGTGTTGCCGGGCAGTTATCTATCAAGGGTCGTAGACGGCGCTAACCCTGGTCAGGACCGAGTTAGATTGGCCCTGGTGGCGACGTTGGATGAGTGCGTGGAGGCTGCCGGTCGACTGCGGAGCTTCATGCAACACCGAAAATACCTATAGCAATATCAACAGACAAATTATGAGGTCATCTCACTAGAAACGACCGCGAACAGATCCACAGTATTTACATCAAATGGCGTACGGCGACGAAGCTCCCGTACGCACCATCGAACTCAACATAAGCGTCACAGGATACTACTATGAGCACAGATTTTTTCAGTTATGCCATCGGCATCGGCACTCAGAACCGCAAAGGCGAATGGTTAGAGGTTTACTATCCGAAGCCGGTTTTCAAACCTGCCCAGACAGAGATTGAGGCGCTGGCTGGCGTACTGGGTTATGCCGGTGGTAATACCACCATTGAACTGCCAGCAGCTCTTCTGCCAAAATTAAGGCCACTGCTGACTGCCGAGCAGCAGGCCGTTGTCGACAGCTTAACGAATGCGGTGCGCCCCCTGGTCATCACGCTGATCGAGCAAGATACTGCCTTAGCCTCGACACCAGAGGCCTACTTGAAGTTACATCTACTATCCCATCGTCACGTTCAGCCGAACGAAATCAACCTCACGGGTATATTTGCTCAATTGCCGAATGTTGCCTGGACCAATCTCGGCGCCATCGATCCCGAGGAGCTTGCCGAGGCCCAGACCCAAGCTAGGGTTCGGGGCGAACAGCTAGAGGTTTCTGCAGTCGACAAGTTCCCGAAGATGACCAATTATGTGGTACCCAGTGGTGTGCGCATATCCCATTCAGCGCGAGTTAGACTGGGCGCTTATCTGGGTGAAGGCACAACCGTTATGCATGAGGGTTTTATTAACTTCAATGCCGGCACAGAAGGTCCCAATATGGTCGAGGGTCGGCTGTCACAGGGTGTGGTGATGCATGCCGGTAGCGACCTGGGTGGCGGCGCCAGCACGATGGGCACACTTTCAGGCGGCGGCAAACTGATTCTGTCTATCGGTCGAGATTGCTTGATCGGCGCCAATGCCGGTACCGGCATACCCCTCGGCGATCGCTGCATTATCGAGGCTGGCCTGTACATTACTGCCGGCACGCGGGTCCACGTCTTGGACGAAAACAAAAAGACGGTTCAAACGGTCAAGGCCAGAGATCTGGCGGGACAGTCAGACATGCTGTTTATCCGCAATTCCCTTACCGGCGCGGTGGAATGTCGAACTAACAGCAAGGCGATTGAATTGAATCCGGCCCTGCATGCCCATAACTAAATCAGGTAGATCGTACTGATGAGCACTGAATATAATCCCGCCAGCCTCGACGCCGAGACCCTGGCTCTGGCACAGCAACTCATCCGTGCCGAGTCGGTCTCCCCTGACGACGCCGGCTGTCAGATTCTGATGGCTGAATATCTCAGCGAGCTCGGCTTTCGCATTGAATCCATGCCCTTCGGCGACGTGGATAATTTGTGGGCACTGCACGGCGATGGCGCACCCCTGTTTGTCTTCGCGGGCCACACTGATGTGGTGTCACCCGGGCCCCTCGAGGCATGGCACACCCCACCCTTCGAGCCAACCATCAAAGACGGCTTACTATTCGGCCGCGGCGCAGCAGACATGAAAGGCTCATTAGCCGCCATGCTCACCGCCAGCCGACGATTTTTGACCGCCCAGCCTGATCATCTCGGCACTATCGGGTTCTTAATCACCAGTGATGAAGAAGCGACAGCGCTGAATGGTACGCGCCGAGTGATCGAGGAGCTGCAAAACCGCGGCACTCATATCGACTGGTGTCTGGTGGGCGAGCCATCCAGCAATCTCGCGCTCGGTGATGTGGTTCGCAGTGGCAGACGAGGATCACTCAACGCGCAGTTGTCGATCAAGGGGATACAGGGTCATGTGGCCTATCCCACTGAGGCGCTGAATCCCATTCACGCCGCCTTGCCTGCCTTGGCAGAGCTGGTCGCTATCGAATGGGATGCCGGAAATGACGCCTTTCCCCCTACGTCTTTGCAGATTTCGAATATTCACAGCGGCACCGGTGCCAACAATGTGATTCCTGGAGAGATGAACCTGCTACTGAATTTTCGGTTTTCAACGGCCTCTACTGAAGCATCTCTGCGACAGCGCACGGAGACGCTGTTAAAGCTCCATGGCGTTGACTATGAGATCAGCTGGTCTTTATCTGGGCTACCCTTCTTGACGAGCGGGGGCGAACTGATCCCTGCAGTGCAACAAGTGCTCGCGGCCCGCCTTGGGATAGAAACGGAACTCTCGACTTCCGGCGGCACTTCTGACGGGCGCTTCATCGCGCCCACCGGGACACAGGTAGTCGAACTCGGGCCACGGAACGACACGATCCACAAGATCAACGAGTGTGTGGCTACCGCCGACCTTATTGAGCTATCGCATATTTACAGCGACATCCTCGACCGACTTTTGGGTGAAGGTACACGATGAGCGATGCCACTCAAGCCTTCCCCGATATCGAAATTTATATTAAGCGACCCGACTTATCTGCCCTGCAAGACTGGCTGAACGGTCTCATGGGGCCCATCACCAGCATGACTAATGGCGCCACCACAAGTATCACAATGGCGAATAGTCAAGTTTGCGTGATCGTTGAGAATGTCGTTAAAGGCGGATATACATCTGTCTGGTTCAAATCTGACCAAACTCCTTGGGCAACTGATCGAGATTGTGCCCTCGCAGCCTGGGAAGCCTTAGGCTTGGAGACTCGCTGCAGCAATGGCGGCTGGGACGGTAACGATGAACAGGGCTGGCGTCGATTTACGGCTGCCGGCGAAACCATCGTTAACTGGTTCGTTTAATGCGCCGAAGCCTACTCTATACCAGCATCGGTCTCATCGCATTCCTCGGATTCTTGGTCACTTACCTACCCGCTAGCCTTGTCTGGGCACAGTTCAAGGATAAGGCCACGGTAGTTTTACCGGCGCTGAAGATCCTCAGGATCGAAGGTAGCCTATGGGATGGCCGAGCAGACGTGCGCGTTGGCGATGTCTTTCCCAGCCGGGTAACTTGGCAACTGGCGGGCCGCCGGTTGTTCGCAGGTGGCCTGCCGTTGCAGATCACCGCGACCGGGACGGGGCACAACCTGGCGGTACAACTGACCTTGACGCCCGGTAGTCTGAGGTTTGAACATCTCCGCGGCAATTTGCAACCCGACTACTTGAATCAGCTGGGCGCGCCCTTCGGGCTGGCTGTCAGCGGCGACGTAAGCCTTGATGATATTCAATTGAGCGTTAATCAGACTTGGTTTACCGCTGCCGCAGGTCAACTGAATTGGACCGGCGGACGGTTCAATTTTCCCGATCCTCGAGGCCTGGGACACATTAATTTACCACCGCTACGGGGCCAAATCAGCCTGCAAGCCAATGATTTCAATCTCGACGTGACTCATCGAGATAATGACCTAGACGCCCAGTTAGTCAGCCTGCGGCTCAAACCAAACGGCTGGGTGAAGGTTGCTATAAAGGCCAGATTGTTTAAGCTTGCCGAACTATCCTGGCCGCCCAGCGACAGCCTCGACGACACCGCCCTGGCACTGGAAGAAAAGTTATTTTAAGCCTTTGTCGACAGCGCCTACTGGAGCCCTGACTTGGATTCAATCGTTGCTTTATATCAGCAGTACCG
>JABMOJ010000070.1 GCA_013204195.1 SAR86 cluster bacterium | reverse complement strand
GGCGCGGTTATTCCCGCTGAATTCATCGAACAAGTGATCTGTAAACATAACGAAAATGTTGTGTTAACCGCAGATTGGGGCACGTCTGTGTCAAAAAATCCTTATTTTGCCTTCAAGGTAAAATCGGCAAAGCCTGGCGATACTATCAAGGTCGGTTGGACTGATAACTTAGGCAATTCGTCAGAAGGCGAGATCGTTCTCAAATAGACGAATCTTAATTAAATAGATTGCGCTAATCGACAGTAAGGACGGGTTATGAAATTTCTACTTGGCGTCTTGATCACCCTGGGGAGCATGGGTTATGCCTATGCTGATCCCGAATCCGATCGCACGGCATTTGTAAAATTTTATGCCGAACGGTTTTCGAACGTTGATATGCAGGACCACAAGGACGGCGCGTACGCATTGGACAAAGCCAAGCGGGCCCAATGGTTGGAAATGGAAGAATTTCCACCCTATGAGCTGGCTGTAGACGAGGGCCGAGCATTGTTTTCGGTGCCTTTCAGTAATGGTGAAAGCTACGCTAGTTGTTTTGACGATCAAGGCATCAGCGTTAAACAGCAGTTTCCCAAATTCGACGTAGCCTCGAACAGTGTGATTACCCTTGAGCTTGCGGTGAACCAGTGTCGACAAGCGAACAATGAGCCGGTGCTTGATTATTTGGGCGACGAGATGGGCTATATCACCGCCTATATGGCTTTCACATCGCGAGGCGAGCTTTTTGACATCCAGGTACCCGATGCGGGTCTTGCAGCCTACGAGCAGGGCAAACAGTTTTTTTATGAGCGCCGTGGCAAATTAGACTTTGCCTGTAGTAGTTGCCACATGACAGCCGCGGGTAATAGCCTCAGGGCTGAGGTGCTCAGTGCCTCGGTGGGTCACGCGACCCACTGGCCAGCCTATCGTTTCAAGTGGGAGCAAGTTGGCGGGCTACATAAGCGATTTATTGAATGCAACGAACAGGTCGGCGCCGTGGGCTTGGCGCCGCAGAGCGAAGCGTATCGAAACCTGGAATATTTCCTCACTTATATGAATAACGGCATGGAGCTTAACGGTCCAGCCAGCAGGAAGTGAACAATGAATAACTTGATGATACTGCTCGTGTTGACGTCGACCTTCATGGTCTCGGCTTGTTCCGAGTCGCAAGAATCTGCTGGGGCTGCGCAGGGCAATGAAGTTCAGGCCCTCATTGATCAGGCCACTGCGGCAGATCAGCTCGCCCGACAGCGTCAGCATGCCTGGACTCTCACCAGTGATTTGTTACAGGACGCGATCATAGCCCAAGGCGCCAATGATGAAGTCGCGGCGAAAGTTGCTGCTGAAAGGGCCTTGTTCACTGCCAATGCGGCACTGGCCCAGGCGGACAAAGAGCAACAGGCCTGGCGCGTTCGAGTGCCTCGCTAAGTAATTACCCATTCTCAGACAAGATCTCAGGAAGCGATGCACGCATGGACCGACGGGAATTTATAGGCATACTGGCAAAAACCTGGATTGCAGCGACTGTCTCAGGTTGCACGACACTGAGACCCGTGCGCGAAGGTGAGCTTTACAATCTCTCACCGTTCGGCCAGAGCCGAATCCTGCATATTACCGATACCCACGCGCAGTTGAACCCCGTCTACTTTCGCGAGCCCAACGTCAACCTCGGTGTGGGCTCCGCATTCGGTCAGATGCCCCATCGCGTGGGTAAAAATCTGCTGGATGCAGTACCCGGAATGACGCCCCAAGATATTCATGCGCTGACCTACCTGGATTTCAGTGAGGCTGCTGAGCGTTATGGTCGTGTCGGCGGTTTTTCCCACCTATCAACACTGATCCAACAGCTCAGAGGCGATGCGCCGGATTCGCTGCTGCTCGATGGTGGTGATACCTGGCAAGGCTCCGGCACCGCGCTCTGGACTCGAGGTCAGGATATGGTGGGTGCCTGTAATTTGTTGGGCGTTGATGTGATGACCGGTCACTGGGAATTTACTTACGAAGAAGCGGAAGTATTAAAGAATGCGGCGATGTTCAAGGGTGACTTTGTGGCCCAGAATGTCAAGGCAACGGACGACGCCCTGTTTGAAGGGATACCGATGTTCAACGAAGATAGTGGGCACATTTTTCCTCCTTATGTGATCAAGGTGGTGAATGGCCGACGGATAGCCGTGATTGGCCAGGCCTTTCCCTATACCCCCATCGCTAATCCCCAGCGATTTATTCCGCATTGGACTTTCGGTATTCAGGAGGAGGACCTGCAACAGCTTATCGACAAAGTTCGTGGCGTTGAGCGTCCCGATGCTGTGATTCTGCTGTCTCATAACGGTATGGATGTTGATTTGAAGCTGGCGAGTCGAGTGCAGGGTCTCGATTTTATTATGGGGGGTCATACCCACGATGGCGTGCCTATTCCCGTTAGTGTCAAAAATGCGGGTGGGGTGACAGTGGTGACCAACGCCGGATCGAATGGCAAGTTTGTTTCGGTGCTGGATTTGGCGTTCGGCCAGTCTGGCGTGAGTGGCTATCGGTATCAATTGCTGCCGGTGTTCTCTAATTTGCTGCCGGCTGACCCGGTGATGCAAAGCTATATCAATGATGTCAGAGCCCCCTATGCTTCGATCCTCGACGAGGAGCTTGGCGTTGCTGATACCTTATTGTTCCGCCGGGGTAATTTTAACGGCACCTTCGATCAAGTGATCTGTTCTGCGTTAACCGAACAGCTGGATGCCGAGATCAGTTTGTCTCCGGGCTTTCGTTGGGGTACATCGGTCCTGCCAGGAGAGCCCATTACGATGGAAAGGCTGCTTGATCAGACCTGCATGACCTATCCGGAAACCTATGTTCGCGAGATGTCCGGTGCCGAGCTCAAAATGATCATGGAGAGCGTTGCGGACAATCTATTCAACACCGACCCATACTACCAACAAGGGGGCGATATGGTGCGTACAGGCGGCATGAGTTATACCTGTGAGCCCGGCGCGACCATGGGCAAACGGATTACTGATATGACCCTCTCTAACGGCGAGCCCATCAAGGATACGAAAAATTACAAGGTCGCCGGCTGGGCAACTGTGGGATCACAATCCACCGGTCCGGCTGTCTGGGATGTGGTTGCCGATCACCTGCGAGATAGAAAGACGATTCATCTGGATAAAATCGATACACCACGACTCAAAGGGGTGAAGGGCAACCCGGGCATTGCTGATTATCCTGGCGAGCTCATTTAGCCGAGTAAAATCGTTTAGACTATAGCGGTCCACGACTATTCAGGCCGTCTGACGCGCAGCCTAGGCGAGTCAGATAAATTCGGCAAGTCGAACCCAATTGAGCAAACCGGTGAGAGCGCGCTATGTATCGAACGACGTTTAAATTGACCTTCCTGTTGCTGCTGTTGGCCTGTGTTGTGCCTGGTGCGGTAGCGTCAGACGGCCTGAATAGTCGTGGACCGCTATAGTCTAAACGATTTTACTCGGCTAAATGAGCTCGCCAGGATAATCAGCAATGCCCGGG
>JABMOJ010000069.1 GCA_013204195.1 SAR86 cluster bacterium | reverse complement strand
GTATACTTGCAGACCAGCCGGCAGCGGTATTAAAAACCGACGCGGCTAAACATTGGCGCGAGGAACCGCTATGGTTAAACGGCCGACCCTAGCTGACCCCAAAAGGGTAGCCAGGGACCGGCTATCAAACTCACGTAGCCTGAGAATCTGCTTGTTGCGGTTTTATGACAAACAGTAAATCGCCTGCATTGACCTGTTGGCCGCTGGCGATATTAATACGCGTAACTTCAAATTGCCCATCGGCAGGATAAACCTCACCATCGTTTCCAGAGAACGAGTTGAGATTCACTGGCGTAAACATTTTCATGGCCTCCAGCTGACACAGCGTATCTTCGGCACCAATGAAATCACCAACACTGACGTATTCGGGCTCGGTCGGCGAGGGAGTACGATAGAACACACCGGTCGAAGGCGACAACACCTTGAGTTCATCACTACCTTCGATACGGAGCATTTCCAGGTCAATACCAATGCCTTCCGTGCCTGACGCTTCTGCTATTTCCGCGATCAGCGCTGGCATATCTGTGCGTTCAAGGAATGCAGGCAGATAACCTGTGTCGTAAACACCATCAAGGAAAACCTTGTCGGCCAGGATTCGCTTGATCAAACAAATGTTTGTACTGATGCCGTGAATCTTAACTCGATTCAAATAGGCGAGCATCTTTTTCACCGTGTCGTTGCGATCCGTACCGTGACAGATAATTTGAATAATCAAACTGTCATAGAAGGGCGACACCACTTTACCCGGACCCGCCATAGAAATTAATTGAATATGCGGCTCGACGGGGAGTTCGCAAGCCGTTATTTCGCCCGGGGTCGGCGCAAATGACACGTTGCCATCAGCATCCAATACCGCCTTCTCGGCATTGACTCGAATCTCGAGGGCGTAGCCATGGTCTGCAACTTTCAAACCCTCAATAGAACCGCCAGAGGCGATTTCAAATTGCTGCTTGACGATATCGACACCCGTCACGACCTCTGTCACCGGGTGTTCGACCTGCAGGCGAGTATTCATTTCCATGAAATAAACGGCATCATTAGGTACGTCATAAATAAACTCAACGGTGCCCGCACCAATATAATCTACTGCATTGGCGATTTTGTACGCATACTCATAAACCTGCTTCTTGAGTTTTTCCGGCAACATGGTTGAGGATGACTCTTCCATTAGCTTCTGATTATTACGCTGCACACTACAGTCTCTTAAACCGACGACCAGAGTATTACCGTGAGTGTCTCTTAATATCTGTGCCTCAATGTGGCGCAAGGAAGTCACGAATTTTTCAATATAAACATCGCCGTTGCCGAACGCCGCCTTGGCTTCGCTGGTTACCTGATGAAACAGACCATGCAATTGCTCTGGCCGACGGACCACCTGGATACCTTTGCCACCACCGCCGTGAACTGCCTTCAACAAAATGGGATAGCCTACCTGCTCTGCAATTTCGGCAGCACTTTCTGAAGTGTTGACGATACCATAGCTGCCAGGCACCACCGGAACATCGATGCTCTGCGTTGTATTAATGGCATTGGACTTATTACCCATGGTTTCCATGCTGGAAACCTTTGGACCGATAAAGTTAATGGCTCGATTACGCACCAGTTTAGCGAAATTCGGGTCCTCAGATAGAAAACCGATACCTGGATGCAACGCATCAGCGCCTTCAATTTCGGCGATACTCAATACGCTCAGCGCATTCAGATAGCTCTCATCTGACGTGTTACCACCGATACAAACCAGGCTGTGTTTTGGATCTGCACGAACCATATCTGCCGGCACTGAGTCCATATCTGGGTCCGACTGCACCAGAACCACTTCATAACCATAGTGAATCGCCCGACTCACCAGCTTCACAGCCGTACAGCCGCGAGCATGAACAAGCACGCGCTTGATGGGCCGAATCAGCTCGGCTTCAGAAATATGATGTTGCACAACCATCGGCTCGGCGGCATTCAGACTGCCAGACATAATCCGGTCGACAACCTGCTCCACAGATTCTATCGGCAGCGGTATCGCAGGATCAATGCGGCGAAGCTCCTGATCCAATTCCGCTGAAAATGGATGTTTTACCAGACCACGCATGGCTCCAGGATTAACCGACAAGTAATTACTTAGCATGCAGGTATAGGGCAAATTCCGCTCAACGACCGTTTGACCGGCAAATGGCATGCTGGCCCCGCTAAAGTAGTAGTTTTGAACCAATGGGTGAGTGACAAAACTTGCCTGCGCACCACCGGTACAATCCCCAAAGCCAAACATGATGATAGGCAGATCATTGTCTCGTACAAATCGTGTAATTCGATCGTTAATCACCGCCATCGTAAACAAAGCCGCAGCACCTTCTTTGGTCTGCATCCCGCCGGATGAGATAAAACAGATCACGGGCACCTGTTGTACAGCGCACTCAACCAAGAGTTTACAAAAGCGCACGCAGTCAGAGTTATCGATACTACCGGCCTGGAAGGCAACGTTGGACATCACCAAACCAACCCGGTAACAACCCTTCTCGGTGGTAAAATCACCCATACCCGTGATCAGCCCCGAGGGTCGGATGTTATTCTTCAAGGCCGCTTCAATCGAAGGGCGGAAGGTGGGGAAATCTACCGGGTTCGCCGACATCAATGTCGGGTTTAACTCGGTGAAATTTTTCACATATAAATTCAACAGTGATTCGTACGAAGTCCGTTTCGAACGCTTTTCGCGGGTTAATTGCTCATGGAACAACAGATCGCGATAGGCAATATTCAGTCGATTCCAAAAATCTTTACGCCGACCAATACGAACCGGTTCGATTTTACCTTCATAGCGCTTGCCGCTATCCTGCGTAGCGTAATACTCGGGCAGCAGTTTCTCAAAAAAGAAACTCACAACCACAAACAGCGTGTCGGATTTGTCTTTGTGGACGACCCGAATCCATTCTTCAACAGACTTCAGAAAAACACCGCTGCGGGAGTAGTTCGACAACTCCTTGATCCACACGGCAAAACGCTTGTTGATTTCAACCTTGTCCTGGCCCGCGACAATATCGAGACCACTGACTTCGTTAATCGATTTGTCGATCAGCTGTTGAATGAACTCTGCTGGTAGCGCTCTTGATTCATGGGCCTGCCGAGCGATGGATACCAACTCGCTGATTAAATTGTCATACAGTACCCCGAAGGTAATCAAGTTCTGACATTCGGCGACGAAATCATACCGAATATCTTCGTCAAAAATGACATCGAGAATTGAGCGGTCTTGCTCAGCAGGATGAACTACCTGGTTACGTTTGCGTTCGATATAAGACCACAGACTGTCTTCAAGCAGTCTTCGGTTCAGTTGTATCGGGTGTTCTTCATCATTATCGAGCAGTTTACGGGTGAATTCAGACAAGTTTTCACCGGCCAGCTTCTCACCGTCGTTAAGCGAACCACCCTCAAGAATCAGATTAAACTCAGCGATGAGTTGACCGGCCAGAAAGTCCGCTGACTTCTCTTGGATATATTCAGCGTCAAATAATTTCTTACCCTCAAATGAAAACTTACTTTTGATATAGCCAACAAACACGTTATCGGTATTGGACATCGCGTCGAGCAAGCCTTTGGTATCTTTAATATCCCTTGGGTGGAGCAAATACGCATTGGCATCTTCATTCGCCATATGGAGGATTAGCGCCGACAAATTATCCTTTGCACTACCCTTCCAGCGATTATACAAATGCAGACCGGTAACCAGACAAAGTTCTTTTTTAGCGATCTGATAATTACGGGTCGGCTCACCGAATATCAACTGAGCAATACGTCCTCGCTCATCGCCAACGACCGCTTTTTTGTCGACATAGCTCTTCCATGCTTTACTCAGCACATCCTCATAGAGAATTTTATCCGGATCCTGCAGCCAGCCTAAAAAGGCTGCGCGACGTTCACGGTGTAATCGCTGCGCCAACTCCCCTTCTGGAATTTTGGCTTCTGCCAAACGACCATATTGGGTAGTGGTTGTACTCTTGATACGTTTGCGCAACCCCAGATAACGCAGGTATCGGTAGGCTGCGCCAAAGACATTGGGATATTCCGTCGGTGAAACTCGAAGCTTTAAAGTGGAACTGGCATTGATAGCTGACAAAAAATCCGACGGGTTTAGGTAACGCTTAACATTGCGCTGGTAGTGATCGAAAATCTCAGGATGTTTATTGATAAATTCCCGAGTACCATCTTCGATAGAGGTGAGCCCTTGAACAATGGCGTCTTTTAAGTGACCAATAGTCTCAGTTTCACCTGGGTCATAGTCTATTACACCGTCGATATTGCCTTGCATATACAGCTCGTAAGAAGACACACCAACAAACTGCGCACACTCCTGCCAAGACAAGTTATAACGCCGCACCAGATTCGCCAATGACTTGGGATGGATCGTATTAAACACGCCGGTTCGTACCGACAACAACAAATTACTTGCTGCCAACGGAATGGCGCCACCAGAGTAACCCTGACCAATGATGATACCCAGGGTCGGGACATCGACGTTGCAAAGCTCAGCGATCAGCCGGGAGATGGAATGCGCTTGATTTTGTGAGTTGGCCAACTCGTAGGGGTCTGCCCCTGGCGTATCCATAAAGGTGACAATGGGCATCGAACGCGCGGCAAAATGACCCGCCATTTTTGAGGCTAACTCATGATGCTCCGGGCCCCAGACACCTGAACCATGGGCTCGATTCTGGGCGATCAAACCGACTTTTCGACTGATCCCGCCGAAATCCAGAGCAAGCTCCGCACAGTAAAAAGGGCCTCGCTCGATCACATTGGTTACCGGCACGTCGAGGGCCGCAACCACATCTTTCGCGCCGGGGCGCGTGGACTCTTCCGTCGGCGCCACGGTGGCTGCAATATAGGCATCGACTTCCATGCCGCGCAGTTGTTTAACCCGCGCTTCAATCTGCTTGTTTTTCAGCAGACCGCCAATGACAGACGCACTTTGGCGACGGGGAAATAAGGAGAAATCCTGCGCCAAATTTTCGGCATTCAGGTATAGCTGGTCCACAGAGGAAGATTCGTGCCCCATAAGAAATTGCATTCCATTGATTCGCCCGCACGCCAGTTAAGAGGCGCCGACAAATGATAATAAATATAGACCCAGAGACCAGACCGGGTTTCCTGGCCGTAATGTACTCTAATGACGCCGTGCAAGCAACGCCACAACCACGATTAAAAAACCCAACCTGTTGATTTTTAATACGTTATATATTCAACGAAAATCAAAAAAACGTGCTAAATTTCCAACACTGGCAACAGACCTATTTTTGAACGCCATAACTTGGGCCCGGTAATATGAACTGACTCGCCATTGGAATCCACCGCGACGGTCACCGGCATATCCTCTACCTCAAATTCATGGATAGCCTCCATGCCCAAATCTTCGAAGGCGACGATTCTGGACTTACGAATGGCCTTTGAAACCAGAAATGCGGCACCACCCACAGCCATCAAGTAGACAGCCCGATGTTTTTTGATGGCTTCGATCGCCACCGGGCCACGCTCGGCTTTGCCGATCATGCCCAACAACCCAGTCTGGGCCAGCATCATCTCGGTAAAACCATCCATTCGGGTCGCCGTCGTCGGTCCAGCGGGCCCAACAACTTCTTCGCGGACAGGATCCACCGGGCCTACGTAGTAAATAAACCGTCCGGCGAGATCAACGCCTTCCGGCAAACCCTCGCCTTGCTCTAGCAAATCACGGATACGCTTGTGCGCGGCATCGCGCCCCGTCAGCATCTTGCCGCTAAGCAACAGTGTTTCACCAGGCTGCCAACTCGCTACATCCTCGCGGGTAATAGTATCCAGATTAACTCGCCGCGAATTCGGGCCCGCCTCCCAGGTGATTTTCGGCCAGTCTTCAAGCTTAGGC
>JABMOJ010000068.1 GCA_013204195.1 SAR86 cluster bacterium | reverse complement strand
ATGTGCGGATCATCCTGGCCTCGGCCCTGTAGCCGGGTGCGCAAGGCCTCAAGGGACGGTGGCAAAATGAAGATATGTACAGAATCCGGTAGCCGTTGCCTTATCTGTTGGGCGCCCTGCCAGTCGATCTCTAAGATAATGTTATAGCCGCAGGCAGCGATGCTCTCGACCCCTTGGCGACTGGTGCCATAAAGATTGCCGAACACTTGGGCAGATTCGATGAAGGCATCTTGATTCTGCATCTCTCGAAAGGTTTCCGGACTCACAAAATGGTAGTCGACGCCATCGACTTCATCGGGCCTCTTGGGTCGAGTCGTGTGAGAAACGGCGACTTGGATGCTCGGCGTCGACTCGATCAGGGCCTTCTCCAGGCTGGTTTTGCCGGCACCGGATGGCGCGGCGACGACAAATAACTGGCCTCTGGTGGATGTCTTACTCGTCACGGGTGAACTGCCTCTGATCTGAAGGGCTCAGTGTAATGAAATTTTCCGGCGAATCACTGTAATTTGTTCGCCAGCAGTCCCGCAAGACCGTCAATTTTTGTTCCTCCAGAGGTTGGCAGCGATTATTCGCCCCGGTTACTTTCAATGAGCGCCAAGGTGATGGCTTCATGTCGCGCCTTGTCGATGCGATAACCCATATAAAAGAACATGCCAAAAAAGGTAAACACTGACGTCGCGGGTCCGGCTAGAAAGCCAAGCTGCCAGATAATATCGGCATCGACTTGGCCCATCATGGCGCCCCTTGGGAAGGCGATAACATCTAGCAGTATGCCGCCGAGTATCAATCCCATTGAGGCTGTTGCTTTCACAGCGAAAGCGCGGGCGGCAAAAATAACCCCTTCTCGTCTCTCCCCGACCTCGAGTTCATGTTCGTCGGTGATATCGGCAAACATGGAATTCAAGGTCGCATATAAAGTGACGCCTAGGGCTGAAGTGATCACTGCGCTAAGGATAAGCAGATACAACAACGGGCTTGAGCCCGGCGCGGGGAACCAACTGACGTCCGACAGGGACAAAATAATCGGTAGGTTGATATTGAGAATGACGAGTAAGGCTGAGCCGATTAAGGTGTTTTTTTTATCAAACCGGCGGGTCGCGGCTGGAATAATGACCATCGAGGCCATCAGCCCGACCAAGCTGCCCAAGGGGATGAATTTCAGTTGTTCGGTGGTCATGCCCCAGAAGTGAAATCCCATGAAGGGGTTTAACACGCCCTCGACAGCGAGAATAAAGGTGCTGAGCATCATGCCGAAGAATATCGCGCGGAAAGAGGCGTTGCCGAGGGCCTGGCGAACCTCTGTGAGGAGTTGTGTCAAACTGAACCGATGGGCTGCAGGGGCGACGGCTAAGGCGCGCAGGCGTGGAATTTGCCGGGCCGTACCTAGGCAGCAGACGACGATGGCGAAGATCATGATGCCGCCAGAAAATAGGGCCCAGGGTGTATAAGCAGCCTTGTTCAGAAGTGCGGGGTTAAATTCTGCGGTGGTTGGGAAAAACAACAAATAGGATAATGGCAAAAATATAGCGCCCCCGGTGGCGCCAAATAAGGTGTTAAAGGAATACAGCGTTGATCGCTGGTGATAGTCAGTGGCGAGCTCGGCGCCTAGCGCCAGGTGCGGGATGTGATAAAAAGTCATCGCGGCACGCACCAGGACAGCGAAAGTCACTAGCCACAGCACATTGCCGAGCTCACTAAGCCCCTCGGGGGGGTTGAACAGCAGAAAGAAGGTGATGGCCAGAGGGATGGCGGCAAACAAGATAAAGGGATGGCGACGACCCCAGCGAGAGCGAAATTTATCGGACAGGCTGCCGGCGATCGGGTCCGTAAAGGCATCGAAGACCAAGGCAATGGCGAGCGCAATACCGGTGCCTGTCGCTGAGACTTGCAGTACCTGATTATAGTAGAACAGTAAGAAGGTGTTGAAACCCTGGTTCTTGACGGCTTCAGAGATCTGCCCAAAGCCATAAGCAATCATGGCGGGCAACGACAATTTTTGGTCTGACAATAGACGCTCCTGGCAATTATCGCGGTCGGTTGAAAACCTTAAGATGAAATCAAACCACACCCAGACCCTGAGTCGCAAATTATTTGGTCATATCAGCTTTTGGGTGATGGCTGGTCGCCAGGCCCTATTCGATATTCTGAATCTGTTCGCGCATCTGCTCGATGATCACCTTGAGGTCAACAGCCTGAATAGACGTATTGGCGGCGACGGCTTTGGATGACAGGGTGTTAGCCTCGCGATTGAGTTCCTGCATCAAAAAGTCTAGTCGTCGACCGACCGCGCCGGACTCACGTAACGTGGATCTTACTTCTTCGATATGGGTGTCTAGACGATCCAGCTCCTCAGCGATATCCGATTTCTGGGCGAGATAGACCAATTCCTGTTCCAGACGATTGCCATCGACCTCGAGCTTTAACTCCGTGAGACGTTCCTCGATACGGGCCCGTTGTCGCGCGTTAATCACCGGCGCGTCAGCGCGGACGATATCGGTTAATTGTTGGAGTTCCGCAAGTTTGTCTTCAATGATGTGCTGTAATTCACTCCCTTCCCTTGCCCGCATGGCGGTTAGGTCGGCGAGCGCCAGGACAAACAGGTTCTTGACCTGTGCCACCAGATTGTCATCGTCGACTGTGGCGGTTGCCACGATGCCGGGAAATTTAAGAATATCCAGTGAGTTCAGGGGTGAGTTGGCCCCCATAATACGGCTGATTTCGTCAAGCGCACCGCGTAGCTTGTGCACCTGGGCTTCATTTATGGCGAGGGCGCCGGACTCAGTCCCTTCATTGTTGATCTTGAGTAAGCAGTCGACCTTGCCGCGAAACAGGCTTTGTTTAAGCAGGTTGCGCAAATCCCCCTCCAGGGCCCGGAAATTGTCGGGAACCTTGAAGCTATGGTCCAAATACCGGTGATTCACGGAGCGAATTTCCCAGGTAATGCTGTTGGCCTCACGGCGGGCAAAGGCGGTCATGCTATGAGTCATAATGAATAATGCCTGCAAGTGCTTATTGGTGGCTGACCAGTATAATGGAGTTTCATGCATAGATGATTGTTTATAGGAAATACCCATGACGAGTAACTCTGTACAACGGCCTGCCGGCCGTGCGCTGGATGCCCTGCGCGCCGTGACCATCGAGCGCGGCATCAATAAACATGCGGAGGGCTCCGTCTTGATTGCCTTTGGTGATACTCGAGTGATCTGTACCGCGTCCGTCGCTAAAGGCGTGCCGTCATTCTTACGCGGCTCGGGCCAGGGCTGGATTACATCTGAATATGGCATGCTGCCGCGGTCGACGAACACCCGCATGGATCGAGAAGCCGCAAGAGGCAAGCAGGGCGGCCGAACCGTCGAAATTCAGCGTCTCATTGGCCGATCTTTGCGTACCTGCGTGGATATGAAACGTCTTGGCGAATATACCATTCGCATCGACTGCGATGTGATTCAGGCTGACGGTGGCACGCGCACGGCATCAATCACCGGTGCTTGTGTGGCGCTGTATGATGCAATTCGGCAAATGAAGCTGGCGCACAACCCATTCCAGCAATTTGTCGGCGCGGTTTCTGTCGGAATCGTTGATGGGCGGCCGGTACTGGATCTTGAGTACACAGAAGACTCCCGCGCCGAGACAGATATGAATTTGGTGATGGGCGAGGATGGTCGGTTTATCGAGGTCCAGGGTACCGCAGAAGGTATCCCCTTCTCTCGCGCCGAGCTTGACGAAATGTTGATACTGGGTGACAAGGGCATCAATGAATTGATCGCACTCCAAAAAGCCGCACTTGAGGTAGCTTGATGGAAGATTATCAGACGAGATTTCTCGAATTCGCCATTGAGCGAGGTGTACTGCGCTTTGGTGAATTCACCCTGAAGTCAGGCCGAGTAAGCCCGTATTTCTTTAATGCTGGGCTTTTCAATACCGGGGCGGCGCTGAGCGAGCTTGCTGATTACTATGCGGCGGCGCTGGTGGACTCGGGCCTAGACGTTGATTTGTTGTTTGGCCCGGCCTACAAGGGTATTCCGCTGGTTAGCGCTACGGCTATCGCGCTGCAGCGTAATTATCAGCGCGATTACCCCTTTGTGTTTAATCGAAAAGAGGCGAAGGCCCATGGTGAGGGTGGGCTCTTAGTGGGCTCGCCCCTTGCCGGTAAAGTCATGATTATTGATGATGTGATTACGGCTGGTACTGCGATACGCGAAGTGATGGGTGTGATTGCTGAATCCGACGCTCGGGCTGTCGGTGTTCTAGTGGCCATTGATCGCCAGGAAAAAGGCCAAGGCGAGCTGTCCGCGATCCAGGAGGTTGAGCGTGACTATGGCGTTTCTGTTATCAGCGTCGTAAAGTTCAGTGATATAGCGTCGTTTCTGGAAGGCAGGCCGGAATTTGTACGGCAGTTGGGCGATATGCGCGCATATCAAGACCGATATGGTGTCGTATATTAGACTGAGTTCGGCAGGACGATAACTGCAACGCGAGTTATGACACGGATGTTAAAAACAATTTCTCCCGCACGCCGGCATTGGTTCGGTATTGCTTCGGCTACTGTTAATACTCTGGCATTCGCCAGGATCAATATGCTGATGCTTGTGCTGGCGGCGATGCCCGCCGCGGCAGAGCTGTATAAATACAAAAATGAAGATGGCGTGACGGTCTTGGATAGCCATGTTCCTGCCCGTTATGTAAAAGATGGCTACACGATTTTGAGCCTGGATGGCAGAGTTTTGGAGGTTGTCGAGCGGGCGCTGAACGAAGGCGAAATTCGCGCCCGGGATCTAGCGCGAGCAGCGGATGCCATCAGGGATCGCGAGGGCCGAGAACGCCAGCTAGCAGATCAAAGATTACTGCAAATTTATGGTACGCCTGAAGATGTTCTGCGGGCGCGCGATACCAAGTTGGTGAGTGTCCGCGGCTTTATTGCCGCGAGCGAGACCAATTTGCAGCGCTTGCAGCTTCAGAAGCAAACCATGGCGGTCGAGCTGGCAGATCTTGAGCGCAGGGGCGGTCAGGTCGCAGCGGAACATATCGAATATATGCGTGATTTGGCCCTACGGATTCGACAGTCGGAACGCGAGATCAACGAGAAGCGCCGAGAGCTGATTCAGTTGGGTGAGACCTATGCTGTCGATTTGCAGCGGGTTCGTGAGTTGCTGGAGAACGCGCCCAGAAGCTAGGTATTACCAAACCTCGGGCGAGCGTCTGTGACCATTGGGCTTATGCAAATATAGCACCACTGATCGCTTGCCACTGAACGTCCCAACCCTCTGTCGGCCGTCGGCTGAAATCACTACGAACAAACTGGCTGATTCGGCCTTCCGCGGTGGCCATCATCAAGTTCGCCGCAGCTTGGGTTTCCATTAGCGGCCGTTGGCCTTCACGCATTTCTGCCTCACGAAGCACCTGTTTGAGTTGAGTCTCAAAACGCTCAAAAAATTGCGCGACTCTGGACCGCAGGCGACCAGTCTCGCCTGCCAGGGGGTCGCCGGTGAGGATGCGAGTGATGCCTGGGTTGCGTTCAGTAAATGTCAGCAAGAGATAAATGCTTTGTCCGCACTGGGCCCTCGCGGTCGTTTCTTCGGTCAGAATCAGAGAAATGCGCGAAAATATGGTGTCTTCAATAAATTCAATCAGGCCATCGAACATTTTTGCCTTGCTTGGAAAGTGACGATAGAGCGCCGCTTCAGAGACGCCCACCTGCTTGGCCAGACCCGAGGTCGTGATGCGCCCACCGGGTGTCTCCTCAAGCATCGTGGCAAGGGCCTGTAATATCTGATCTTTTCTTGAGACTTTGTTTACGTCTGACATCTTAGGCTGCTAGTCCTTAATCCATTGATTTATTAAACCCGAGCGCGGGCACATTGAATGTTTACCGACTGAGGTTCGCAGAGTTGCGCGAAATCAGGGTGCCAACTCCTTCATCCGTCAGGACTTCGAGCAGCACGGCATGGGCGACTCGGCCATCGATAATATGGGAGGTTCGAACGCCATTCTTGACTGCATTGAGGGCACATTCGATCTTTGGCAGCATCCCGCCACTGATGGTGCCATCCTTGATGAGTTCCTCGACTCTCTCGGCGGTTAATCCAGACAACAAACGCCCCTGTTTATCTTCGAGGCCGGCGACGTTGGTAAGCAACACCAGTTTCTCAGCGTTCAACGCTTCGGCAATCTTGCCGGCAACGAGGTCTGCGTTAATATTGTAGGTCTCATTGTCAGCTCCCACGCCGATAGGAGCGATAACGGGAATGATATCGCTGGCGACGAGTAAATCCAGAATCGTGCGGTCAATAGATACGACTTCGCCCACCTGCCCGATATCGATAATTTCAGGCGCTGTGAGGTCTGCTGAGGCTCGCTCAATAAACATTTTCTTAGCTCTGATTAGGCTCGCATCTTTGCCTGTCAGGCCGATGGCCTTGCCGCCACTTTGGTTAATCAGGCTGACGATTCCTTGGTTGACGGTGCCGCCGAGTACCATCTGAACCACGTCCATTGTTTTGCTGTCAGTGACTCGCATGCCGTCGACAAAATTCGACTCAATATTGAGCGCCTTGAGTACCTGGCCGATTTGTGGACCGCCCCCGTGCACGACGATAGGATTGATGCCTACCAGCTTCATCAGAACAATATCTTGAGCAAACTTGCGTTGTAATTCGTCATCGATCATGGCGTTCCCGCCATATTTGATCACGATCGTTTTGCCGGTAAAGCGTTGTATGTAGGGTAACGCCTCGGTTAATACCTTGGCGACATTCATGGCCGCATCGCGAGACAATGTCATTGAGTTGAAGTCCTTTAAATTGTAACTAACGATAAATCGATGGGGCCGCTAAAAATTAAGGCTTGGATCGACATTTTGTAATTGTGCCCTGAATAAGTCTTTAATTCTATCAATGCTCTCAGTGTTATCTGCTTCGAATCTAAGGGTCAGCCAGGGACCGGTATTAGAGGCTCTCACAAGACCCCAGCCATCAACGTAGTCAACTCTGACCCCGTCAATCGTTGTTATGGTTCCATCGCCGAAATCACCATCACTGACGATGCTGGCAACGATCGAAAACTTAGCGCTCTCACTGACGGCAAGCTTAAGTTCCGGCGTAGATAGGCTTTTTGGAAATTCTTTCATCAGTTCGGTTAGGCTTACGTCCTGAGATCCAACAATTTCTAGAAGGCGCGCCCCCGCATAGATGCCATCGTCAAATCCGTACCAGCGTTCGCCGAAGCAGATATGTCCGGAAAATTCTCCGCCCAGTGCTGCATCGGTTTCAGCCATTTTCTTCTTTAGGTAGGAGTGTCCACTGCGGCATAGAATCGGTCGGCCGCCAAGTCCGCTAATAACACTGTTGAGATTTTTTGTACACTTTACGTCATAGACGACATCGGAGCCAGGGCTGCGGGATACCACGTCCTTGGCTAATAGCATGAGGAGTTCATCCGGCGGCACTATGTCACCATTACCGGTGACGGCCACCATGCGATCGCCATCACCATCAAGGGCTATGCCTAAGTCAGCATTTTGGGCTTTCACGAGCAGGATCAAGTCCTGGAGGTTCTCGGCAATACTCGGGTCTGGATGGTGATTGGGAAAGCTACCATCTATGTCGCAATACAGGGGAATCACCTCACAGCCGAGGTTGACGTAAACTTCGGGGGCTATTTCGCCGGCAACACCATTGCCGCAGTCGACCACGACTCGCAGTGGCCGGGCGACGATAATATCGTCGCTGATGGCGTTTAGATAATCGTCGTTGAGATCTTTTTGCTGGAAATGCCCCTTACCTTGGTGGAAATCTTTTTGCTCGAAACGACGGTAGAGCCTCACGAGGTCTTCTTCTATGAGTGACCGCTTGTTGAAGACAATTTTGAAGCCATTGTATTCCGCTGGATTGTGGCTGGCAGTGACCATGACACCGCTTTGGGTGCCGGTATTATGGGTTGCGTAATAGAGTACAGGGGTTGGCACCGTGCCTATACCGATGACGTCGACACCGGTGGCTAAAATGCCGTCAATAAGACCGGCCATTACTTCTGGACTAGAGAGCCTGCCGTCGGCGCCAACCAGTAAGGTGTGTTCGCCGATATCGATGGCCTCCGAGCCGATGCTGCGACCTATGTCAAAGATTACCGCCGGCGTCAGGGTGTCATCAATAATGCCTCGAATATCATAGGCGCGAAAAATAGCCCGCAAGGATTCGGCAGAGGGCTGCTCGATCGGCTTGTCGATATCGCTGGCGCCCAGCAGTTTGGTATTCTGTTCGCCGCTAGCCACCTGCACAGCGGGTAAAGGTTCGTCCGTTTGATGAGTGGCTGGCGCGTTTTGGGGCATGCTTGATGGCGCAGGTGGAGCAGATGAGCGTGCGGTTGAATGTTTGATGATGGGTTTGCGGATGATGGTCGCAAGGCGTTTGTCGAGAGCTAATGCTGAGGGTAAATGATAGGCATTGGACGGTTGAAATCTGTCGCCGGCCACATCATCGATCTGGTCGTTCAACCGGTCTAGATCGTTGCCCAGTGATTTCAAAAACCTGAGAATGCCAATGACGGTGCCGGCCAGGGCGATCAACAGAGCCACGATTAAGGGCAACAGATAGGTCAGTGGATTTGCTGCGGAAGCTTCGGTCAGCGTCGCATTAGGATAAAACTGCAGGGTCCAGTAGGCGTTTTCCAAGGCCCGGGATACGGGCACTTGATTGGTAAGATTGCCGACAACCACGATTTCCACTGGTGGCGCGTTATTTACTGACTGCATCAGTCTCGCCGCCCCGCCAGTGCCGCTATCGATCCCTTCATGAAGGGCCGCGATATCAAGATAGACAAACAAAGTGCCCTGCGGCATTGTCATTGATGGTTCGGTGATGGGTGCCGCAATACCCAGGAGCCAGCTGCCGTTAACCTTGATGGCTTCGGGGTTGGCCAGTTGTCCGGTTTCGACCTGATTCACCAGATCCAATGCCGCGAAGGTAAAGGGTGGTGTGCTGTTAAGGTCGACTTTGGCCTCACCTGACGGGATCAGTCGAACCCAAATTGCCTGGGGGATAGCGCCTTTAATTCTGGCCTCTTCGAGGGAAATCAGGGCGGGGTCACCTTGGTTTAGTAATTGCGCGAGACCCCTAGTCTTCGCCAGGTTTTGGACTTGTTGGGTTAAACGTTGTTGTTGGATGTCGGCGCTCAGTTGTAAGTAGTCCGCGGCGTCACTGATCATTTTTTCGCGGTATACCTGATTAACCTCTGGCTGGACAACCGCCAAGCTAAGTGTCGTTGCCACAATCAGCGCCAAGCCAAAGGCCATGGCAGGAAATTTGCCAGCGGCCAACAGCAGGTCCCTATGACTGTTCTTCACCTGTTTACCCTCACTGTTGACCAGTAGAGCCAAAGCCGTCCGTACCACGCTGTGAATGGCTGAATTCGTCTACCAGGGTTAATGGCGCCTGAATGACCGGAATCAGGACTAATTGTGCAATTCTGTCTCCCGGTGCAATTAAAAAGGTCGACTCACTGCGGTTCCAGCAGGAGATCATAAGCTCTCCCTGGTAATCCGAATCAATCAGGCCCACCAAGTTGCCGAGGACTATACCATGCTTATGGCCCAGCCCTGAGCGCGGCAATATGATGGCGGCATATTTCGGATCTTCGATGTAAATAGCCAGACCGGTGGGGATAAGTTCGCAGGCGCCGGCAGCCAGCGCCAATGTATCTGTCAGGCACGCGCGGAGGTCCATGCCGGCAGAGCCCGGTGTTGTATAAGCCGGCAGTGGTATTGTGTCGCCGATCAATGGATTGAGTATTTTTACCTGTAATGCGTTCACTTCGAAAGCTCCCTGGTGTTGAGCAGGTCAGCAATGACCTGAATGATTTGAACTGAAACCTGACGTTTCGAGGCAACCGCGAGGGGGGTGACTTTATCCTTCGAAATAATGGTGGTGCCATTATTGTCGCTGTTAAAGCCTATGCGGCTGTCTGCTACGTCGTTGGCGACGATCAGGTCGAGACCTTTGCGGTTTAATTTTTCGCTGGCGTAGGTCAGCAGGTTTTCAGTTTCGGCAGCGAATCCGACCAAAAATGGTGGTGTTGGCAAGGCGGCGACGCTGGCGATGATGTCGGGATTTTCGACTAATGTCAGCGTCATTGTTCGTGGCTCGGTGTCGTGCTGTTTTTTGATTTTTTGCACCGCCGCCGCCACCGGCTTGAAGTCGGCAACGGCAGCAACACCGATAAAAATGTCGCACTCAGTGATGTTTTCCATGACGGCGGCATACATATCATCAGCGCTGACTACATTGATGACGGTTACTCGGTCAGGCACGGCTAGGGCGACGGGGCCCGAGATGAGCAGGACTTTCGCGCCGGCCTCGACGGCGGCTTCAGCCAGTGCATAACCTTGCTTGCCCGAGCTGTGATTGCTGATGTAGCGCACGGGGTCGATGGCTTCTCGCGTTGGGCCGGCGGTGATCATGACGGTTTTGCCCGTTAGCAGGTTGGACGGAAAAATCGCACAGGTGTGTTCAACAATGTGGGCAACATCCAATAATCGGCCCTGACCGATTTCACCGCAGGCTTGCAGGCCCTCATCGGGACCGAAGAAGATCACGCCATTGCGGCGCAAACCCGCACAGTTTTCCTGCGTTGCGACGTTACCCCACATGGCTTGGTTCATCGCGGGCGCGACAGCAATGGGACACGTGGCGGCAAGACACAGGGTCGTCAGCAAGTCATCTCCCCTTCCCTGGCGCAGGCCAGCGAGAAAATTGGCGCTGGCGGGTGCGACCAGTACCAGGTCGGCCCACCTTGCGAGCTCAATATGGCCCATCACGGATTCGGTTTCGGTATCTAATAAATCTAAAGAGACGGGGAAGCCCGAGAGCGCCTGCATTGTCAGGGGCGTGATAAATTCTGTCGCCGCGCGAGTCATGACGACTCTGACCTCGGCGCCTGAATCCTGCAGGCGCCGAATTAACTCGGCGCCTTTATAGGCCGCGATACCGCCCGTCACGCCGAGCAGGATGTGCTTATTTTGTAGATTTTTCATAGTGGCTTCAATTGTGGTTTCAATAGTGACTTCAAATGTTGAATTGAGATAATCCGGGCAATCGGCTACTCGCCGAGTCCCTAACAGCCTACAGGATGTTACGCCGGGAGCGGTGGCGTCAGTCAATTTTACCGGCTAATTTCGGCAGGGCTAAAGATACCATTTTTCCTGCTGAAAGTGAGAGTTAGTGAACATTCACTTTCTGTACTTGCAATGCAGTGCAAACTCGAGGTGGAGTCGATGAAAGATCAGGATTGGCCGGTGACGGAGCGACCAAGGGAAAAGCTGTTGGCCCGCGGGGCTGCGACGTTGTCGGATACGGAGTTATTGGCTATTTTCCTGGGTACAGGCACTCGAAATAAGCCGGTGATGGCGCTCGCCCAGGAATTGCTGCGGCAATTTCGTGGCGTTCGAGGCTTGCTGGAAGCGGACCAGGCCCAGCTCCTCGGTGCAAAGGGCATGGGGGCGGCCAAAAGCGCCCAGTTGCGGGCTGCGCTGGAGCTCATGGAGCGCTACCTACAGGCGGGCTTTGATCGAGGTGACCCCATGACTGACCCTGTGACCACCGGCCGGTTTCTGAAAAGTAAGTTGCGGGGCTACTCACGGGAGGTGTTTGCCTGTTTGTATTTGGACAATCAGCATCGACTGATTCGTTACGAAGAGCTGTTCTTTGGGACGATTGATGGCGCCAGTGTTCATCCCAGGGAGGTGGTCAAACGTGTTCTGTTTCATAATGCGGCGGCGGTGATCTTTGCCCACAACCACCCTTCTGGCGTGGCGGAGCCCAGCCAAGCCGACCAACGCATCACCGATCGCCTGAAAAGTGCGCTGCTGTTGGTAGATGTCAGGGTGCTCGATCACATTATTGTCGGTGACGAGCAGGTGATGTCCTTCGCCAAGCGTGGATTGCTATAATAGCTGTGTGCTAGGTTGCTGTGGACAAACTTCAGGGGTTTTGCACGAATCTGTTTGCCCTGCTATTCGGCATCTGGTATAAAGCACGGCTCTCACTGGCAGCCGGCATATAGTTTGCGGTCGATGCTAAATTAGTCATTTTCAGATACTGGTCCCGGTTGTTTTGGCAATCTGGCTAGTAGTAACGAATTAAGGACGGGTGACATGTCCCAGGTATGTCAAGTAACCGGTAAAAGACCGGTAAGCGGTAACAATGTTTCTCATGCGAATAACCGCACCAAGCGACGTTTTTCGCCGAATATCCATGACCACAAGTTTTGGGTTGAAAGCGAAAACCGGTTTATAAAGCTGCGCGTTTCGGCCAAAGGCATGCGTATTATCGACAAGAAAGGCATCGACCTGGTCATCGCGACCATGCGAGCCGAAGGTCAACAGGTCTAACGAGGTGAACAAATGAGAGACAAGATTAAGTTGGTTTCCTCTGCAGGGACCGGGCACTACTACACGACCAGCAAGAACAAGAAAACCATGCCAGACAAGATGGAGATCAAAAAGTTTGATCCTGTTGTGCGTCAGCATGTGATGTATAAAGAAGCCAAGATCAAGTAAGTCTGCTTCTGATACGGTCAGGTGTGGCTGTCACCTGTGACGCTCACCGACCGTGTCAACTTCAAGTTCCCCAGTTCGTCCTTGGATGCACGCCATCCTGATTTCAAAAAGACCGTGGTGTGATCTTCTGTGATCAATGCGGGCCCGGTGAGTAAGCAGGTAGCGGCCAACATGTCGCGCTGATAGATCGGTACCGGATCAACCTCTCCGACGAGATCGCCAAATACGTCCCCGCAAACATTATCGCCATCAATCAAGTTGCTGTGTCCATTCTTCTCAGTAGTCGTCTGTGTAGTTGGTGGCAGTCTGAATGGTTGCCTGACCGCCTCCACATGAACCCTAAGATTCACCAATTCGACAGCTTTGTCGAGAGCGTGGCCGTATAGCCGCAAATGCATGGCGTGAAAGTCAGCGATGGCAGCGGCGATCGTTCGGTAGGCGACAGCAATCGAGAACGTCTGGCCGAGGTAGCGCAGATCCAGATGATACTGGTGCTGGGTATTGACTATGCCCTCATCTTTCAGCTCCTGCTGGGCTATCGTTAATAGGGCGTCCAACCTGGCGGTCAGCGCGCTATCATCAAGCTCGTCGAGTATGCCCTGATGAGTCTTCACAACTTCTCGGCCTGGTTGTGCGGCAAGCATGCCGAGTGCTGAGAGCACGCCGCTGTTTAGCGGCACAATAGCTTCCCTCACGTCCAGTGCGTCTGCCAGGTCGCAAATATGCAGGCCGCCTGCGCCACCGAAACTCATCAGTTGGAAGTCGCGCGGATCGTGACCCTGTTGTATGGATATGATTCGCAGGGCCTGAATCATACTTTCGTTGGCGATGCGAATAATGCCCAAGGCCAGGTCGGTCACGCTAATCTGTAGCTGGTCTGCCAAGGGCTGTAACGCCCTCACGGCGGCAGTCGTGTCGAGTTGCATGCGCCCACCGAGGAACGCATCGCTGCGCAAGCGGCCCAAGACCAGGTTGGCGTCGGTCACGGTGGGTGCTGTCCCACCGCGGCCGTAGCAGGCGGGCCCAGGATGGGCCCCGGCAGATGCGGGTCCGACCTGCAGCATGCCACCGGCGTCCACAAAGGCGATGGAGCCACCACCGGCGCCGATGGTATGAATGTCGGCCATGGGGACCGCGACGGGATAGTTCGCGATTTTACCTTGGTTGGTCAGACGAATTTCGCCTTCTAACAAGGCCACATCTGTTGAGGTACCGCCCATATCAAATGTCATCAGTCGTGGCTGGCGGATCTGGTGACCGATAGCCAATGCTGCAGCGAGTCCCCCTGCTGGGCCGGATAACAGCAAATTAACGGCTCGGTCAGCGGCGACTTTAGCGCTGATCGTGAGCCCTGAGGATTGCATGATAGCCAAGTTGGAGGGTGCCAGCGCGGTGCTCAGTGAAACCAGATAGGACTTTATCAGCGGACCGATCCAGGCGTTCAGCCAGGTGGTCATGCCCCGTTCGTATTCACGATGTTCGGGCAAGACCAGAGATGAGCGTGAGACGAAGTAGGCGTCGCAGAATCGCGCCTCGATCTGCAGTTCCTGCTCAGGGTCAAGAAATGAGAACAGCAGATTAATCGCAATGGACTCTGGCTGCAGAATAGCGATCTGCCTTTCCAGGTTATCCAGATCGGTGACTGTTAATGGCTCGATGAGCTTGCCTTGGGCATTCAGTCGCGTATTGACCTCTAGCATCAACTGCTCATCAAAGGGTGTCTTGGGCTTGGTGGGCGTCAACTGATACAGTTGTTGACGGGTCTGGCGGCCGATCAGCAGCACATCTTTCAGACCCTTGTTGGTAATATAGGCGGTTCTGACACCCTTGCCTTCCAGGGCGGCATTGGTGGCGACGGTGGTGCCGTGAATAATCATGACTTGGCCGGCGGCGACCCTGGCTTGCAAGCCCATCTCTTTGATGCCGGTCAAAATGGCATCCTGCGGCGCGCCTGGGGTGGATAGTACCTTATGGACGCGAACGGTGGCTGCCTCGCGCAGGACGAAGTCAGTAAACGTGCCGCCCGTGTCGATACCGAGAAATGCCGTGGCCATAACGGTGCCTTAATTAATTCATCTATAGATGCGCACCGTATCCCAGGGACGGTATGCTACGCAATTGAAGAACCGCAGATTCTTGTGAGAATTGTTATGCCCGAATTGCCCGAAGTAGAAACGACCCGCAAGGGCATCGAGCCCCATTTGCTCGGCCAGAAGATTCGCTTGGTGCTGGTGCGGCAGGACCAGCTACGCTGGCCGATTTCTGCCGACCTAGGACAGGCGGTGACGGGGCAGCGGATTGACGCGGTGGAGCGTCGAGGCAAATATCTATTTCTGGTGACCGCGGCCGGACGCGTCATGATCCATCTGGGTATGTCGGGTAGTCTGCGGATTCAATCGCCATCAGCGCCGCTCAAAACGCATGACCATGTTGACTTCGTCCTGGCTAATGACCAGATCCTTCGATTCCATGACCCACGTAGATTCGGCTCAATATTTTGGCTACCCGGCGATAGCGATCACTCACTTCTGCGAACCCTGGGGCCAGAACCCTTGACCGCGGCTTTTTCAGCCGCCTATTTGT
>JABMOJ010000067.1 GCA_013204195.1 SAR86 cluster bacterium | reverse complement strand
CTCGAGACAGAACCGTGGCCGACACCCTGCCACTGGAATTTATTGTCCACAAGATGACCCAAAACACCGCCGATGTTTACGGGCTGAATGATCGGGGAGTCATCGCGCCAGGATATCTCGCCGACTTTAATATTATCGACTACGCCAAGCTACAGCTCGAACCACCGGAAATGGTGTATGACTTGCCGGGGGACGGCAAGCGTCTGATTCAGAAGGCCACAGGCTATATCGCCACCATCAAACGGGGCCAAGTTACCTTTGAAAACGGCATAGCCACCGGTGCCTTGCCGGGCAAACTGCTGCGCGGCGGCACTTAACATCAACCCAGGCCCAGCAGCTTACGCTGCGCGGTCTGACGTATTGATCAGGTCAGCCTGATGGCTTGCCATGGACTCACCGTTATCAAAAATCAGCGCGCCGTCTTCCAAGGGCGCGTGCCGAATCATCTTCTTGTCGAGCTTATAGTTCTGGGTGTTCTGCCAGGGTATATGATCACCCTGCTTCGGGAACAGGTGCATCACTCGTGTCATATAGCCGGCGGAAAAATCGTCAATCCAGGGACGTTGCTGCATATTCTGGTCCTCCGCACGCAGGTGCGGCGTGCACTGGCGAGTGCCGGTCGCATCCATCTGGTTGATCAGGCGACACACATACTCGGAAGTCAGATCGGCACGCAGGGTCCAGGACGCATTCACATAGCCGAAGGTCTGCACAAGATTCGGGATACCCGAGTACATCATGCCCTTGTAGGTAAAGGTTTTAGCAAAATCTACGGCCTCACCGTCGACCGTGAAGGTGGTTCCCCCCAGCACTTCTAAATTAAGCCCGGTGGCCGTCACGATGATATCCGCCTCAAGTTCGTCGCCTGACTGCAGCTTGATACCCGTCGGCGTGAATCGATCGATATGGTCAGTGACCACCTTGGCCTTACCGGAGCGGATGGCAACAAACAGGTCGCCATCAGGCACCAGACACATGCGCTGGTCCCAAGGATTGTAGGTGGGCGTGAAATGCTTCGCCACATCATAGTCGGGCCCCAATTCTTTTCTGACCATGTTCAGCAGCCAAGCCTTGATTTTCTTTGGCTGGGTTCGAGTGCGCTTATAGAGGATGCCTTGCAGCAAGGTCTTCTGAAAGCGACTGACCGAATAGGCGACCTTTGCCGGTAAATACTTGCGTAGGGTATTGGCAATCTTGTCTTCCGCCGGGCTCGAAACCACATAGGTGGGTGAGCGCTGCAACATGGTGATCGCCGCTGTCTCCTTGGCCATGGCTGGTATCAGCGTCATGGCCGTCGCACCACTGCCGATCACGATCACTTTTTTGCCTTTGTAATCCAGGTCTTTGGGCCAAAACTGAGGGTGAACAATTACGCCCTGAAAATCCTCTAAACCGTCGAATTCAGGTGTATGGGCTGACTTATAGCTGTAATAACCGCTGCACATGAGCAGCATATTGCATTGGAACTGGACCAGATCACCTTGGTCTCCGGTGGCCGCAGTCACTGTCCAACAGGCGTCTGCCGTCGACCAGGCCGCCGATTTCACCATATGGTTAAAACGAATATGCTGCCGAATGTGATTCTCATCGGCAGTCTCGTTAACGTAATTCAGAATTGCCGGCCCATCGGCAATCGCCTTCGCTTCGCGCCAGGGTTTAAAACTGTAACCCAAGGTATACATGTCGCTATCAGAGCGAATGCCGGGATAGCGAAACAGATCCCAGGTGCCACCGACCTCAGCGCGCCCTTCAAGAATGGCATAGGTCTTACCCGGACACCGGTCCTGAAGATGGTATGCGGCACCGATGCCAGACAACCCAGCACCCACGATAACAACGTCAAAATGATTCATAACCGTCAACCTGTTCTAGACTAAAACTTAACGCCAGCTTACCCTGTTCAGAGATCTTCAGCACCAGCCTGATAGATCGTCATCATCGGTGTTGATCTTCAGATACCTGCCGAGCCGAGGGCCCCGCCCTGACGCTGGCGACGTGAGCGCTTGATCAAGAGCGCCACCTCTCGGTGCTTGCTTGCCGGGTTTGCGCCGTGGGCGCAAAGACACAAATCTAATCATGTGCCCGTGTATGTGTCGAGATTGCCTCAACGATGCCACCCCACAATGGCTGAGGTAGGTTATGGCCCATGCCCTCAAAGACTTTGAGTACCGCGTTCTGGATCGCTGCCTGAGTGTCCATTCCGCCGGACACAGGGATCAACGGGTCGTTTTGTCCATGAATGACCAATGTCGGCATCACCAGCTTCTCGAGCCTGGGACGGCGATTGCCGGTTGCTGCGACCGCTGCCATCTGGCGCACCACACCTTCAGGATAAAAACTGCGCTCATAATCACTTTGTGCCAAGGCCCTGATTTCAGCCTCTGGCGCGGGGAAGCCAGGACCGCCAATCACCGCGGCATTCTTCACCGCTCGATCGAGGACCTCTTCAAGACTTTTCCCCGCGGGACTCATCAGTGCCGCCATCGCTTCAGGGGTCGCTTTTGGCAAGGTGGGGTCGCCTGTAGTCGACATAATTGAGGTCATCGACTTCACCCTTGAACCATGTTCCAGCGCCATGATCTGAACGATCATGCCACCCAGCGAGGCACCACAAATATGTGCCGCCTGAATGTCCAGCGCCGTCAGCAAGGCGGCGGCATCGTTGGCCATATCTGACAAGGAATAGGCCGCCGAGACAGGCTCGCCAGCAGTCGCTTGGGCAAATATTTTGGCCATATCAGGCATGCCCGCCGCGCCGAATTTCTGCGACAAGCCGACATCACGATTATCGAAACGAATCACATAATGGCCTTGTGCCGCCAGTAACTCACATAATTCGCGACGCCACCGGGTCATCTGAGCACCGAGGCCCATGATGAGCAGCAAAGGCCGACCAGTAGGTGCGCCGAAGGTGTCGTACTCGATCAATATATCGTTAGCGGTAATGGACGCCATGCTGTGCCTTAAATTAGATGATATTGCCGAACACTAAACCACAAAATTCGATCCTCCGCCAATACCACGCTACGGCAAAACTGCGCGTAAAAACACCTAGGGTTAAGATGCCTAGTCACCTACCAAGACACTAACCCCGTCGGCCAGAGACCCTGTTCAGCCGGGGTCAGAACAGACACTCCAAGCCACCGATAGCTTTACCCCTCAGAATCCTCACCTAGGGTATGCTGCGCGACGACAAAACATGATATAAACCCTCGTCGCTCACTATTAGGGTCAGCATGTTAGCCATTGATACGGAAAACCTAAAAGCTGCATTGCAAGAGGCTAACATTCCCACCTTGCTGATCGCGATTGCCCAGCTGAGCGGTGACTTGTCGATACTTGAAAACCCCGAACG